>CAXBRX010000018.1:0-18636 GCA_963977835.1 uncultured Derxia sp. | reverse complement strand
CCTGCAGCTTGGCCATGGTTTTGGGCAGCGTTTCCAGCGCGTGCTTCTCGTTGAACGAGAGCTTGCGCTTCGGCGCGCTGTCCGCGGCCGGTGATGCCTTTTCGGCTTTCGGCTCGGGCTTGGCCTGCACTGGCACGGCGGCCGACGGAGCTGACGACGCAGACGCACCGGCAGGCGCTGCCACGACCGGCGCGGGTGCAAGTGCGCTGCCCGGCGCTGGCGCCGTGGCCGCAGGCGCATTCGATGCTGGTGGACTCATGTTTTCGATCACGGCGGTGGGCGCTGCCATCGCGCCGGCCGCAGTCGGCGCATTCGCAGCGACGGTGACCGCTCCGCTGGCCATCGCCGGCGCTTCGGAGCCGGCAGCGGCGACGCGCACCGGTTTCGTGGCCTCGGCGTTTTGAACGGCCGCCGTCTGCACCGTCGGCAGCGACGACGAGACCACGTACCAATAGCTCGCCGCCACGGCCACGCCGACGCCAATCAGGCCGAACGACCACATCGCCATGCGCTTGCGTCCGCGCGCAGTGGTGCCGGTGCGCGGCGATCGGCCTTCGAGATTGGCAAGAATGCGTTCACGACCGGCTTCGTCATCGCGCGCGGTCGCGCCGCTGCCGCTGTTGATCAACGTCGGTCGATCGAGCCCAGGCCGATACGGCGCGGGTTTGGGTGCTTGAGAGGTTTCGCCTTTCAACCTTGGCTCCGTTTGCAAATGATCTGCACGCCGTCTTGGTACGGACGGTATCGCGCGATTCTAGGCTACCCAGGTCGTTAGGACAGCGTGTCGCGCACGTAATTGGTACATCGCTCTACACCTTGGTGTCGTACCGATGTCATCTGAATTTGCGCACCAACACTTTCGCGCTATGTCGCAAACCTGCACACAGACACTTTTGTGCTACGCCGATGGTTTATCCGACAAATCTCATGCGCAAAAGATGCGGCAATCACGCGAACATGCGATGCAAGCCATCGCGATTGCGCCATGGCTCGCCTACACTTGGGCCCCTCGCGCGCGTTGGTTTGTGTCGATGCCCGCAGTGTCGGCTCTCAATGGTTCTGATTCGTTCATCGTGCTTCTTTTCGCCGTCGTCGCCTACTTCCTGATCGCCTCGATCGCGCTTGCGCTGATCGCGATTCCGCCGCTGCGCGTGATGGCGTCGGGGTGGTTGCGCAAACTCGGCATGCGCGTGCAATCGACCGGCACGGCCACGTTGTCGGTCGCGCAGCACGCGGCCATGGGCTCGCGCTCGGCGGCCGCGCAATCGATCGATCGCTGTGTGCAGACCTGGCAGCGTCATCGCATCCTGATCATGGCTGCGCTGCTGGTGATCATCACGCCGCCGCTGGTGGCCTGGGCGCTGCGCCCGCATGCCGGCTGGACGGCTTATGAAGAATCCGTCGGGCATGACGACACCCAGGTGAGCTGGCTGCTCAAAGGCGAGCAACTGGTGCCGCCGCCGCCCTTGCCGCCCGAGGTCTTTGCCCAGCGCGACATCGTCGAAGAACGCCCCGAATTGCAAACTGCCGACCGCGACTGGTTGCTGCTCGACATGCAGTTCCGGCAAAGGCTGCTCGAAGTCTTTCGCATCATGAACACCAAGTACGGCTACAACATGGCCTTGCTCGAAGGCTATCGCAGCCCGCAGCGCCAGCAGATGCTGGCCGCGATGGGGCCCAACGTGACGCGTGCCGGCGCGTTCCAAAGCCGCCATCAATTCGGGCTCGCGGCCGATTGCGCCTTCATGCGCGACGGCCGCCTTGTCATCAGCGAGCGCGATCCGTGGGCGATGCGCGGTTATGAACTGTATGGCGAAGTCGCCGAATCCGTCGGCCTCACCTGGGGCGGCCGCTGGAAGATGATGGATTTCGGCCATGTCGAATTGCGCCGCCCCGGCGACCTTCCTTCCAACTCCTAAGCTCCTCCAAACACATCAAGGACCGATCATGGGACGTCCGTTCATTCTCGTTGGCGACAAGACCGATCACGGCGGGGTCGTCGTTGAAGGCTCGCCGAATTCGGTGGTCGATGGCAAAGCGATCGCGCGTGTCGGCGACAAGGTGACCTGCCCCAAGCGCGGCCATGGCCCGACCACCATCGTGAGCGGCGATCCGACCGCGATCATCGACGGCCGCCCGGCCGCGCGCCATGGCGATCGCTGCGCCTGCGGCGCGGTGCTGATCTCGTCGCAAGCGCTGGCGACCGACTGACTCTTCGCAACAGGCTGTTCCGATGGCACGCAGTTTCAAAATCCTGGGCCTCATCGTCCTGACTTTTCTGATCGTCTGGGCGATCGTGATCATTCAATGGCAACAGACGCGGCGCATGCCCGATACGCGCGACATCGTGCTGTATCTGGTCGCGCTGCCGATCGGCTTGCTGTTGATGTTCTGGGGGCTCAAGACCGGCATCGACCGCATGCGCCAACCGCCGCCCGCCGTCGAAGCGAGTGCCGATCCGCAAGCGGCTGCGACCGAACAGGCGCAGGCCGCGCAGGCGCGCGAGCGCACTCTGACCGCGCGCGTGCTGGCTCAAGCCGTCGCCTTGCCGGCGGGGGCCGATGCGGCCGCCGCCATCGAAGCCTTGCGCGATCCAGGCACACGGCCCGAACTCGACAAGGAGTTCACCAATGCCGATGGTTTTCCGATCGCCGTCGCGCGGCTGCAAGACATCGCCCCGGACGACGAAGCCTTGCGCGATGAACTCGATGCGCTCTCGCCCGGACTCGCCTGGCAGCCGACCACGGTGCGTGCCGTCGCGGCACTCGATGCGGTTCTGATGCAAGCCCTGGACCTCGTCAATGCCGCATTGCCCGAGCCGCCCGACGAAGCCTTGCCGCGCGCCCGGCGTCCGGAGCCCTTGACCTTGCGCGTGACCACCTTCGTCAGCAACGAACGCATGCCCGAGAACGAGCGCCAGTTGCTCGCGCGCTGGGTGTTGCAGCGCTGCGTGGGCGCGCTTGACGAACGGCGCGCACGGGCCCAGGTCAGCGTGGCGCCGGTGCGCAATGGCACCGACGCACTGCTCGCCATCGATCGCTGGATCGTCAACGCGCACAAGCGTGAAGAACAGGAAGTGCTGCTGGCGCTCGCGGCCGATTCATTGGTTGCGCAGCACACCATCGATGAACTCGCTGCCCAGCACGCGCTGTTCGGTCCCGAGCAATCGAATGGCCGCGTGCCCGGCGAAGCCGCCGCGGCATTGGCGATCGCGCGCCCGGAAGCCGCCTTGCAATGGCCGGAACTCGATGTGCGTCTGCATCGCATTGGCCTGGGAAAGCGCGACAAATCCGCCGACGCGAGCGGACGCATCGCGGCCGATTTGCATGCGACGCTCGCGCGCCAATGCCTCGAAGTCGCGCAAGTCCAGGGCAGCGACATCAAGCTCGTCTATACCGACATCGATCATCGCGCCTCGCGCGGTGTCGAACTCGGCGCCTTGATGAACGAGTTGCTGCCCGAACTCGATCCGATCGAAGACCGCTGCGCCCTGGGCGTCGGCTGTGGCGACACCGGCGCAGCCGCCGGACTCGCAACACTCGCCCTCGCGACCGCGGCGGCGCTCGACAACGAAGAACCCGCGCTCGTGCTGTCGTCCTTCGACGCGTTCGATCGCGCCGCGACGCTCGTGCGTCGCATGCCGCCACCGCCACCTGCTGCCACCTGAACCGAGCGGAACACCGATCCGCCTTAACCCGAGTCACACCATGCGCCGTATTTGGGATTTTCTGATCGACTCACGCACCCTCGCCGTTCTCGGCGTCGCGCTCGTCGTTGCCTTCATCTTTCTGGGCGCGTCGACCTTGCGCATCGCGATGGTCTGGGCGGTCGTGCTGCTCGTCGTCATCTTGCTGATCTATGCCGGCGTCTGGTGGTGGCGCAGGCGCCGCGCGCGCAAGTCGGCCGAACAGCTAGGCGACATGCTGACCGAGCAGGCCAACCGCGCCGTCAAGGCAGCGCCGACCGCGCATCGCGCCGAGATGAAAATCCTGCGCTCGCGCCTGCTCGATGCGATCAAGACCATCAAGACCTCCAAGCTCGGCGAAACCTCGGGCGCCGCGGCTTTGTACGAGCTGCCCTGGTACATGGTCATCGGCAACCCGGCCGCGGGCAAAAGCACGGCCATCGTCAATTCGGGGCTGCATTTCCCGTTTGCCGACCAGGGCGGCACGGTCCTGCAAGGCATCGGCGGCACGCGCAATTGCGATTGGTTCTTCACGACCGAAGGCATCCTGCTCGACACCGCGGGCCGTTATTCGGTGCATGACGAAGATCGCGACGAATGGCTGGGCTTTCTGAGCCTGCTCAAGAAGTTCCGTCCGCGCGCGCCGATCAACGGCATCCTGATCGCGGTCAGCGTCACCGAAATCGCCAGCAGCCGCCCCGAGGCCGCCATCCAGTTGGCCAAGCAATTGCGCGGCCGGGTGCAGGAAGTGACCGAAAAGCTCGAGATCTTCGCGCCCGTGTACGTCGTGTTCACCAAGGCCGACCTGATCCCCGGCTTCATCGAGTTCTTCGAAGAAAACGATCGCGGCGAACGCGATCGCGTCTGGGGCGCCACCATGCAATACGACGCCGACGGCAGCAGCGATGCGGTCGGGCGTTTCGATACGCGCTTCGACGAGCTTTACGAAGGCCTGCGCGCGATGGGCATCGCGCGCTTGTCGATGGTGCGCTCGACGCGCGCGCCCTCGGGCCTGCTCACCTTCCCGCTCGAATTCGCGGCGCTCAAACCGGCTTTGCGCGGCTTCGTCGCCACCTTGTTCGAAGACAATCCCTTCCAGTTCAAGCCGGTCTTCCGCGGCTTCTACTTCACCAGCGCCTTGCAGGAAGGCGAAATCGCGCGCGGATCGGGCGAACGCGTGGCCAAGCGTTTCGGCATCGAATTGCCGGCACCGACCACGGCGCCAACGTTGTCGCAAAACGGCTTCTTCCTGCGCGAATTGTTCTCGAAGGTCATCTTCGCCGACCGCGAACTGGTGCGCCAATACGCAAGCCGCGCCAAACTGCGCTGGCGTTATGTGAGCTTCTTTGCCGGCTTGGCGCTGCTCGGCCTGGTGCTCGGCGGCATGACTTGGTCGATGATGGGCAACCGGCAACTCGCCGCCAACGTCCAGGCCGACCTCGATCAGGTCATCAAGCTTCAAGACGGCCGCATCGATCTGCAATCGCGCTTCGCCGCGCTCGAAGTCCTGCAGGATCGCATCGAACAATTGCAGCGCTATCGTTCCGACCGTCCGTGGTCGATCGGCTTCGGTCTGTACCAGGGCGACCGGCTCGAACAAAAGCTGCGCCAGGAATATTTCGCCGGTGTGCGCGATGTGATGCTCAAGCCGGTGGCCGAATCGATCGAGGCCTACCTCACCGATGTGAACCTGCATGCCGACAAGCTCGCCCCCGCGACCAAGGCCGGCGAAGAAGCGGTGGTGGCCGGCACTTACAAGGAAGCTTCGCCGACCAGCGTCGAAGACGCCTACAACGCGCTCAAAACCTATTTGATGCTCGCCGAGCGCGAGCGCATCGAGCCCGGCCATCTGAGCGATCAGATCACGCGTTTCTGGCGCGGCTGGCTCGAGGTCAATCGCGGCAACATGCCGCGCGAACAGACGATCCGCTCGGCCGAACGCATGATCGCGTTCTATGTCTCGCAAGTGTCCGACCCGACCTTCCCGATGATCGACGACAAGCTCGCGCTGGTCGACCAGACGCGCGCCTCGCTGACCAAGGTCATGCACGGCATGCCGGCACGCGAGCGCGTCTATGCCGAAATCAAAGCGCGCGCGGCAACCCGTTATGCGCCATTGACGGTGGCGCGCATCACCGAGGAAGGCGACAAGCCGACGGTGGCCGGCAGCTATGTGGTGCCGGGCGCGTTCACGCGTGAAGCCTGGCAAGGCTATGTCGAAGAAGCGATCCGCGACGCTGCCAACAAGGAATTGCAATCGACCGACTGGGTGCTCAAGACCAAGATGGCCAGCGACCTCACGCTCGAAGGCAGCCCCGAGCAGATCCAGAAGGCGCTCGTGCAGATGTACAAAACTGAGTACGTGCATGAATGGCAGAAGTTCATGCAAGGCGTCAGCGTGGCCGGGTTCGAGAATTTCGATCAGGCCGTGGTCGGCATGAACCGCCTCGGCGATCCGACCAATTCGCCGATCGCGAAACTCATGAATGCCTTGTATGAACAGACCGCCTGGGACAATCCCTCGATGGTCAATCAAGGCCTCGAAAAAGCGCAGCGCGGTTTTGTCCAATGGTTCCGCGAAACCATCCTGCGCCAGGCGCCTGCGCAGGTGAACGTCAACGTCAATGTCTCGACGAGCAAGCCGGAAATCCCGCTCGGGCCGATCGGCAAGGAATTCGCGCCGATTGCGCAATTGATGATCGCGCGCGGCAGCGGCGATGCCTCGTTGATGCGCGGCTATCTCGATCAGCTTTCCAAGATCCGCACCCGCTTCAACCAGATCAAGACCCAAGGCGATCCGGGGCCGGCCAGCCGCCAGCTCATGCAACAGACCTTCGAGGGCAATGGTTCGGAGTTGGCCGACGCCTTGCGCTATGTGGATGAGCAAATGCTGGTCGGCATGAGCGACAGCGCGCGCGCGACCATCCGGCCCTTGCTCGTGCGGCCTTTGATCCAATCGTTCGCCACCATCGTCAAGCCGACCGAGGCCGAACTCAACAAGACCTGGACCGCGCAAGTCTACGAACCGTTCTCGCGCTCACTCGCCACCAAATATCCGTTCGCCTCGGGCGCGCGCATCGAAGCGACCGCCGGCGAGATCGCGCAATTCTTCGGCCCCGATGGCGCGATCGCGAAATACGTGCAGACCGCGATGGGCCCCTTGGTCGTGCGGCGCGGCGATGCGCTCACCGCGCGTACCTGGGCCGATACCGGCGTCACGCTGGTGCCCGATTTCACCAACGGCTTCTCGACCTGGGTCGCGCCGCTCGGCGAAGCCGCGGGCGGCGGCGCTGCCGGTGGCGGCCAGGCCCAGACCAGCTTCCAGATCCAACCTTTGCCGAGTCCCGGTCTGTCCGAGTACACGATCGACATCGACGGCCAGATCCTGCGCTACCGCAACACCCAGGCCGATTGGTCGCCCTTCGTCTGGCCGGGTTCGCCCGGGCCCGCGGGCGCACGCATCAACGCCGTGACCTTCGACGGCCGCACGGTCGAACTGCTCAACGAACCCGGGCGTTACGGGCTCGAACGCATGATCAGCAGCGCGCAGAACAAGAAGCGCCCCGACGGCGCATTCGAACTGACCTGGGTCAACGGCAAGGCCGCCGTGCATGTGCTGTTGCGCATCATCAGCAATGCCAGCGCGCCGCCTGCGGCGGGCGGTGCTGCAGGTGGCGGCACCGGCAATCTGCGCGGTACCCATCTGCCGCCGATGGTGGCCGGCGGGCCGCCCGCAACACCGGCCCCGACACCGCCCGCCACAGCCGCAGTGACGACGCCCGCGCAAGGAGTCCAACGATGACGCGCGCGAATGGCACCGGACCGGTCGTGTACTTCGGCAAGCTGCCCTCGCGCGGCGATTTCGTGCGCAGCGCGCAAGAGCCGCAACTCGTCCACACCCTAGACGATTGGCTCGCGCGCGGCATGGATCTGCTGTCCGGCGATGTGCGCTGGAAGCTCATCTACGACGAAGCGCCACCGGCAAGTTTCGCCTTCATGGGCTCGCGCAGCCGCATCGCGCTCTCGGGTCATCTGACGCCGAGCTTCGACGCGTCGCGCCGCCGCTTTCCGTTCATCGCCGCGACGGCGGTCGAGATCGATCAGCCGATGCGCTTCATCGCGCGCAGCCCGCTTGCCTTGTCGCCTTTGTGGGGCCGGCTCGAGGCACTGGCAACCGACGCGTTCGCGGCCGCCGAACCCGCGCCCGCGCTCGATGCGATCACCAATGCCGATCTGAGTTGCGACACCCGCGTCACGGCGCTCGACGATCAATTCGATGCGATGCTCGACGAAGCGACGATCGGTGATCTCGAAGACTGGCTGGTAGCCGCCGGGCATGTGGTCTCGGTACGCCGTTCGGTGATCGCGCTCGGGCTTTTGCTGCAACCCTTGATCGCGAGTCCGACCGCGCAGCTCGACAAGGCGCTCGTGCTGCCCTTGCCGCGCGCCGAGCGGCGCCGCTTTTTCGTCGCCGCGCTCTGGAGCGATCTGGTCACGCGCTTCCTGGCGCGCTCGGACGTCGAGATCGGTTTGTTCATGGGCCAGATCGAAACCCTGCCGTCGATGCTGATCGGCTTCAACGGTGCGTCGGCGCGGGTGTTCCAGTCGCTGGTCGACCCCGAAGCCTGCCGCGACCATGGCGTCTCGATCGCCCACGCCGACTGGATCGAGGAATGGGTCGATCAGGATTACGCGCTGCGCAAACTGTCGGACTACATGGAGCAGCGCTCGCTGTCGTTGCGCCAGATGCTGACCACGTTCGGCGAAACCTTCATCGGAGCATGAGCATGCGCACTTCCCCGTCTTCGATGGCGTTCACGCTGTCACGTTTTTGCTTTGCCGCGGCGCTCTGCGCCGGCACGCTCGCCCATGCGCAGAATGCGGTCGAACCCGGCAAGATCGTTCTCTCGGGCGCGGTGCCCGACGAAGCCGCCAAGGCCTCGATGCTGGCGCGCATGCGCGAGTTGTACGGCGCCGATCAGGTGGTTGACCAAATGACCGTCGGCGGCGTCGTCACGCCGGCCAATTGGGCCGCCGATGTGCGCAAGGCGCTCGGCTATCACATCAAGTCGATCAGCCATGGCCAGGTCACGTTCGACGGCACCACCGTCACGCTCAAAGGCGAGGTCAACAGCGAAGCCACGCGCCAACAGGTGGCGAGCGATTTCGCCACCGCTTTGAATGCGAATTACACGATCCGCAATGCCTTGCGCGTCGCGGTGTCGGAACAATCGACGATCGACGACCTGCTCGCCAACCGCACCGTCGAATTCGAAAGCGGCAGCGCAGTGCTCACGCCTGCGGGCAAGACCATCCTCGATGAAGTGATCGCAGTCATCAAGAAGATGCCGGCGCGCCGTGTCGACATCATCGGCCATACCGATGGCGAAGGCGCGCGTTCGGCCAACATCGCCTTGTCCTTGTCGCGCGCCGAAGCCGTCAAGCTCTATCTGCGCGACCACGGCATCGATCCGTCGACACTACAGGCGTCCGGGCTCGGCCCCGATCAACCGATCGCGTCCAACACGACCGCGGCCGGGCGTGCACGCAACCGGCGCATCGAGTTCAGGGTCGGCTCCTGAGATCGGATACGCGGCGCGAACGCGCCGCGTTCATTCGGCGTCGTCGCTCGCAGCAGGCGGCGGTTCGACGCCGAGCAATTCTTCGAGCTGGCCGACCGCAGCCTGATCCTTGATGACATGCCGCAGCCATTGGTGCAGCGGCATTTCGCCCCAACGCGCCGCGCGATCGGCCAGATAGGCGACCGGGCTGTGCGGCTCGGTGCGGCGGAAAAAATCGGCGACCTGACGCAATTGCTGCAAGGCTTGCTGGCGTGAATTGATGGGGCCATGCGCGACCGCGACGGCACTGCCTGCGCCCGCATCACCCGAAGCGTCCGCCGCCTGCGCCGACGCCGCCGCATCGCCTGCAAGCGTGGCGCCGTTGTCGCGCGCCATGATGCCCACCGTGTTGACCAGGGTGGCGAGCGCCTCGCGCGCATGCGCGAAGCTCGGACCTTCGTTGGACAGGCGCGCATCGACTGCGCGCTCGAGTTCGCTCAGCGCAGCGCGCACATCTTCGAGTTGCTGCAGCAAGGCCAATTGCGCGGCGGTCGGGGTCTTCTGACGCGCCTTGTTGATCTCGGCCTGGGTCACCCGGCCTTCGGACAATTCGGCCGCATGGTCGGGATCATGGTCGATCAATCCTTGCAGCACGCGCGCGGCTTCGATGTCGTTGTAGCTGTAAAGCTTGGCCGGCGCACCGGTGAGCGGAATCTGGTTGGCGAGCTCGACCAGGCGCGTTGCGAGCCAGGCGAGATTGCCGATGCGCTGCTCATGATCGCCATCCTCGGGCAAAGGATGCAGACCGTCCCAGTATTGATCGATCAGGGCGCTCAAAGTGTTCAGGCCCGCTGCGAGCCCGGCGGCGCCGTTGAGCTTGCATTGCGCTTCCACGAGCCAGACGCCCAGACGGATGTCCTTGCTGCGCTTGGCCAGCAATTCCCGGCACAAGGTGTCGGCGGTCTTCCAGTCGGCGACCTTGATGGCCGTCACCCATTCGCCTTGATCGAGCGAAGGATCATCTTCGCGCCGGGCGTCCTGGATGGCGTCGAATTCGGACGAGAACGACAGATCGTCGCCGCAAGGGGCGTCGTCGGAAACGGGTTCGAGCAATGCGGAAAGATCGGACATGGTGGCCAGCAAGAGTGCGTCGGAATCAATCGACGCATTCTACTGGCCGCACCCGATGTCGTTGCCGCCTTTGCAGCTTCAATGATTCACCGCAAATGCGGGACGCACGGTTGCGTGCGCCCCAGCTACGCGCGCTGTCAGCGGCGTGCGAGCGTGACCGCGGGCGCGTTGGCTGCAGTCACCGAGGGGGCATTCTCGTTCGGCGCTGACGCTTTGGCGTCATCCCCGGAGGAGGCAGGCAACACGACCGGCTTGCCCGACACCGCCGATTCAAGGCGTGCGCGTTCGACCATCACGCGTTGACCGTAGCCGCTGTCCGACCCCATGGTCGCCGCGCCCACATAGGCCTTGAGCCCGCCATCGACAGAACCGTAACGGTCGATGAGCTCTTTGAGGATGCTCGCGCCGACGCGGATGTTCACGAGCGGATTGAGCGCCGCGCGCGGTCCGCCGAATTCTTCGAAACGCTCGGCATGCACGGTCGTCATCACCTGCATCAGGCCTTGCGCACCGACGGTGCTTTGCGCAAACGGATTCATGCTCGATTCGATGCTCATCACCGCGAGAATCAGCAGCGGGTCCATCTTGAGTTCATTCGCCGCGGCATAGGCTTCGGACACCACGGCCGCAACCGCGTCCGGCGCCAAACGGTATTTGCGCACCAGGAAATTGGCCGCAGCACGCTGCTCGCGCGACAAGGCCGCATAACCGGGATGATTCTCGAGCGCTTGCGCGGTCGGCGTGCCATTGGCTGACACGAGCGTGACATCGGCACCGTCGATCATGGCGTCGGCATCATCGCCTTCGGCTTGCGCCGCGATCGACGTCACCACGCCCGAATGCAACAAGGCCACCACGGCGGACTGCCTCAGATCGGGCCGCGCCATGGCCAGAACGGCCAGCGTCAATGCAGCGATACCGACGAGCGCCACAGCCTTGCTCGCCAGCAGTTTCATTCCCCGAGCGATATCGCGCGCGACATGCCCCCGGGCCTCAAACAAACGGTACATCGTCGTCGATGACGAATGCATGCATACCTCCTTGCTGCGCCACTCGAACCGGCGATGCGTGCTGCTGCATCGAACTGCCCGAGCAACGACATTGGGTCGGCGCCACGGATCGCGAGGGAGCGATGGCCGTGACCGTGCTTGGCGTCTGTCGATGTCCGCGACGCTCAGTCGCGGTTCGCTCCAGTTTGGAGCTGCGGTGCCGGACTTGTGTTGTTTTGGGTGTCCGGCCCAATCGACATCGCTGATGCGGTCGCCGGTACGTTCAGGTGTCCCGGCCGAGATCGTCCGCATTGCCTACAATGCTCGACGCCTCCCGCACAACTTTTCCCGATGTTTGCGCAGCCGATCCTGGATGGCCGCCTCGGGAAATTTGCGCGGAGTGTAGGTAGGAGCCTCCCCCTGGTCAACCCGGAAAATGGGTAACGTACGTGACCAAGCGTGATCGATTCCACGTTAAGTCCATGATTTTTAAAGAAAAGCTCCAAAACCAGACGCGCGGTTGATTTGTTCTATCGTTGTGCATCGCACCATTCATTTGCCGGATTTTCATGAAATACAAAGACTTGCGCGACTTTCTTGCCCAACTCGAGGCGCGCGGACAATTACGCCGGGTGCGCGAACCCATCGCGCCGGCCCTCGAAATCACCGAAGTCGCCGATCGCGTGCTGCGCGCCGATGGCCCGGCGCTGCTGTTCGAACGCCCGAGCGGTCACGCCATGCCGGTGCTCGCCAATCTGTTCGGCACGCCCGAGCGCGTGGCCTTGGGCATGGGCGCGGAGTCGGTGTCCGAATTGCGTGGCATCGGTGAATTGCTCTCGGCGCTCAAAGAACCCGAACCGCCGCGCGGCCTCAGCGAACTCGGCAAGCTCGGCAGCATGGTCAAGGCGGTCTGGGACATGAAACCCGCCGTGCGTTCGAGCGCGCCGTGCCAGGAAGTCGTCGTGGAGGGCAGCGCCGTCGATCTGGCCGCCCTGCCCGTGCAAACCTGCTGGCCCGGCGACGCCGGCCCCTTGATCACCTGGGGCCTGACCGTCACGCGCGGGCCGCACAAGACGCGCCAGAACCTGGGCATCTATCGCCAGCAGGTCATCGGCCGCAATCAGGTCATCATGCGCTGGCTCGCCCATCGCGGCGGCGCGCTCGATTTCCGCGATTTCCGGCTTGCGCATCCGGGCCAGCCGTTCGCGGTCGCGGTGGCGATCGGGGCCGATCCGGCCACCACGCTGGGCGCTGTCACCCCGGTGCCCGACACCTTGTCGGAATACCAGTTTGCGGGCTTGTTGCGCGGCGCACGCACCGAAGTCGTCAAATGCCTCACCCACGATCTGCAAGTGCCGGCCACGAGCGAAATCGTGCTCGAAGGCTTCCTGACGCCGATGGCGCCCGGCAGCACCGGCACCAGCGAGCATGGCGTGCCTTTGAAGTCCATCGACGGCTATGCGCATGCGCTCGAAGGCCCGTTCGGCGACCACACCGGCTATTACAACGAACAGGAATGGTTCCCGGTCTTCACCATCGAACGCATCACGATGCGCCGCGAGCCGATCTATCACAGCACTTACACCGGCAAGCCGCCCGACGAACCGGCGGTGCTCGGCGTGGCGCTCAATGAAGTCTTCGTGCCCATCCTGCGCAAGCAGTTTCCCGAAATCACCGACTTCCATCTGCCAGCCGAAGGTTGCTCGTACCGCATGGCCATCGTGCAAATGCGCAAGAGTTACGCCGGACATGCCAAGCGCGTGATGTTCGGGGTCTGGAGCTTCCTGCGCCAATTCATGTACACCAAGTTCATCGTGGTGGTGGACGAGGACGTGGATCTGCGTGACTGGAAGGAAGTCATCTGGGCCATCACGACCCGGGTCGACCCGAGCCGCGACACCGTGCTGGTGGACAACACCCCGATCGACTACCTCGATTTCGCCTCGCCGGTCTCGGGCCTGGGTTCGAAAATGGGCATCGACGCGACCAACAAATGGCCCGGCGAAACATCGCGCGCCTGGGGCCAGCCGATCGCCATGGAACCCGGGGTCAAGCGCAAGATCGACACCCTCTGGCGCGACCTGGGTCTGGACTGAAACCCGCGCCGCGGCGGCGCCCCGGGCGTCGCCGCCATCCAACGCTTGCCCGGCTCCGGGCAGCTCACTTCGCCAACACCTGACCGAAATCAACTTCGGGGCCGCCGGCCCATGGCGGAATCCGTCTTGGCTTTAGACCAATTCTAATGTTTGGAACAAAACGCCCCTGGAACCGCAGCGCATCGGCCCAGCCGATGAACGTCCTCCCCTCTCCCAATGGAGCGTCAGCACCATGAAAAAAATACTATCGATCACGGGCGCCTTGCTTGTGCTTTCCGCCCTCGGTGCCGCCGGTGCGGCGCCCTCGGCCTCGGAGCCGGTTTCGCCGATCAAGCCGGCGGTCGTCAAAGATCCCGCTTTGGTGGAACTCGGCAAAAAGCTGTTCTTCGATCCGCGCCTGTCGCGCTCGGGGTTCATCTCCTGCAATTCGTGCCACAACCTGAGCATGGGCGGCACCGACAATCTGAAAACCTCGATCGGCGATCATTGGAAACAAGGTCCGATCAATGCCCCGACCGTGCTGAATTCCAGCATGAACGTCGCCCAGTTCTGGGACGGCCGCGCCAAGGACCTCAAGGAACAGGCCGGCGGCCCGATCGCCAATCCGGGTGAAATGGCGTTCACGCACGCACTCGCGGTCGATGTCCTGCAATCCATCCCCGGTTATGTCGGCGAGTTCAAGCAGGTGTTCGGCGTCGATCATGTGGACATCGGCAAGGTCACGATCGCGATCGCTGCGTTCGAAGAAACCTTGGTCACGCCGAATTCGCGTTTCGACAAATGGCTCAAGGGCGACAAGAAGGCGCTCACCGCCCAGGAAACCGCGGGCTACCACCTGTTCAAGGACAGCGGCTGCGTGGCCTGCCATAACGGCGCGGCCTTCGGCGGCAACACCTTCCAGAAGATGGGTGTGGTGGAACCTTACAAGACCAAGAGCAATGCCATCGGGCGTGCGGACGTGACCGGCAAGGATGCCGATCGCTTCAACTTCAAGGTGCCGACCCTGCGCAACGTCGAGCTGACCTACCCCTACTTCCATGATGGTGAAGCCGCGACCCTCGAGGATGCCGTCGATACCATGGGACGTTTGCAACTTGGCAAACAGTTCACGGCTGACGAGAATGCGAAGATCGTCGCTTTCCTGAAGACGCTGACGGGTGAACAACCGAAGTTTGCGTTGCCCATCCTGCCGCCCTCCACCAACGCGACACCGCACCCCAAGCCTTTCGACTGAGCTTGACGGAACAACCGCCGCGCCCCGCGCGGCGGTTCATTCGATCGAATCGACCCCATGGAACTGTTGACCATCCTCGAAGCCTCAGAACGCCTGCGCAGCGTCGGCATCCCGCCGACCCTGCCGCGCGTCGCGATTGCGCGGGTCATGCTCACGC
Organism: uncultured Derxia sp.; assembly: GCA_963977835.1. Lineage (GTDB taxonomy): Bacteria > Pseudomonadota > Gammaproteobacteria > Burkholderiales > Burkholderiaceae_E > CAXBRX01. Next base: position 3,783 of record CAXBRX010000018.1, on the reverse strand, counting down.
ATCCCGTGCACATGACGGCCGATCAGGTCTACGCGCAGGTGCATGAAACGCTGTCGAGCGTGTCACGCGCCACGGTCTACAACACCCTGGGATTGTTCTGCGAAAAGCGTCTGCTCCGGGAGCTGCTGGTGGATCCTCAACGCATCGTCTACGACTCCAACACGACGCCGCATTTCCATCTGTACAACGCGGACACCGGTGCGGTCACCGACATCAGTGCCGAACAAATGCAGGTGCTCGGCACGCCGCGGCTGCCCGAAGGCGTGGCGCTCGAAGAAGTCGACGTCATCATCCGCGTGCGCAACACGCAGGCCTGAACGCCTGCGCGTTTGCGCACCGCGCACCGCCGCGCCCGCGGCTCAATGCTCGGTATAGACCCAGCGCAGCAAGGCGTCGTGGACCGCCTGCGCGGCGATGGCGCGCGGCCCGCTGATGATGGACACGACGACATAACGCCGGCCCGACGCGGCCTGCACATACCCGGCGATGGCACGGGTGTCGGCCAGGGAGCCGGTCTTGATGTGGGACGAACCCACCACCGCCTCGGTCGTCAGGCGTTTGCGCATCGTGCCGTCCAATCCGAGGATGGGCATGGACGCCACGAACTCCGGCATCACGACGCTGCGATAGGCCGATTGCAGGACGGCGCCCATCATGCGCGCCGAGGTGCGCTCGATCCTCGACAGGCCCGAGCCGTTTTCGAGCACCATTGGGCTGATGTCGATGCCCTTGGCAGTCAGCCAGGCGCTCACATTCTGGCGCGCGGCCGCAGCCGATTTGGGCTCGGTGCTCAAGGCCAGGAAAATCTGGCGCGCCATCACATTGTTCGAGAACTTGTTGACCTCGCGGATCTGTTCGGCGAGCGGTGCCGAGGTGCGCTCGGCCAGCAGGCGCACGCCGGCCGGGATCGGTCCTGAGCGCACCGCGAAATCGGGGCGCAGCACACCGCCGAGTTCGGTCCACAACTGGGTGAAGGCCTGGCGCATGTATTCGTCATGCGACCACAGATTGAGATACCAGGTGCGGCTCGCGCAATCGCGCGGGTATTCGCCGGTGATGGCCGGATGGGCGGGGTCGCTGAAATCGCCTTGCAAGCGCGAACGCCAATCGAGGCATGGACCGTCGACCAGTCGGACATCGGCGCGCGGCGCCATGCCAGGCACCCGCGGCTCCATCCAGACCGACAGGCCGCTGTCGACCGGTGCGAAATGCAGCGCGGTGGCCTTGTAATTGAACATCAGGGCGTCGGGGCCGACGTTGTAGGCGCGCAGCCGGTCGCCGTCGAAGGCGGCGTCGTCATGGACGATGGGCTCGAAGACGGAGCGGTCGATCACGAGGTCGCCGCGGATTTCGCGCACGCCGCGGTTGCGCAAATCGGTCAGCACCTGCCACAGGTGCTCCCACAGGAATTGCGGGTCGCCGCTCGCGCGCACGCGCAGATCGCCCATCAGGACATCGCCAACGATCGGCGCCTCGGAGACGAATTGCGTCTTCCAGGTGTAAGCCGGCCCGAGCAATTCGAGCGCGGCATAGGTGGTGATCAGCTTGATGGTCGAGGCCGGGTTCTGGGCCAGATCGGCCTGGACGGCGAGCACCGGCTTGTCGATGCCGATTTCCTGGACGAAAAAGCTCGCATCGGTCGCGCCCAGTCGCGCGCGCGCCACAGCTTCGGCCACCGGCACGGGCAAGGACGCATCACGCGCTGCAGCAAGCTGGGCCGGCCCCCAACAACAGGCGCCGAGCGCCAGCGCGCCCAGGGCACGCCTCAGGGTTTCGAGCGGCCGCCACGGTGTCATGCAATCCGGGAATCCTCTGAACTGCGCAGCATCAAAGAATGAGAACAACAACAAAGCCTCCGGCCGGCACCGAGAAGTGCATCAGGTTTGATGATTTTCAATTGGCGAACAATGTGCGCTGCGGCACACTCAGACAATATGACACAAGCCCCTTCCCGGCCTACCTCGACCGCGACTGGATCCCAGGTCCGGACGGCCAAGGAACTCGACGAAACCGTCGATCTCGCGATCGATACCTTCGCGCGTTGCTTCAACGATGTGTTTCCGCGCATCGTCGATGAATTGTTCGCCGAAGCCGAGCGCGAAACCGACCGTCTGCGGCAATCGCGCATCCTTGACGCTTATGGGCTGGTGCGCAGCAACCGCGAGCGCATCGAGCAGGAATTCCGCAGTTCCATTGCGACCATCGTGCGCGACCGCATCGCCGCCGGACCGCAAAAAAGCACCGATTACGCCAGCAAGACCGTCAACATCGACAAATTGTCCCTGGTCGACGATTCCGAGATCGAAGCCGATCTGATCATCCGCCGGCTGGTCTCGCAATTGCGCAAGACCGGCGGCTCCGGCACCGAAGACGAGCAACGCAATCTCGACACCCGGCTCGGGTATCTGCTGGGCAAGGATCAGATCGAGGACAAGGAAAACCCGTTCTCGGCCGATGCACTGGCGCGGGCAATCCAGAACGCGTTCCGTGAACTCGCGACCGAGCAGGAAGTGCAGCTCGAAATCCTGCGCACCTTCGAAAGTTTCGCCTCCGAAGCTTTCAACCCGGCCTACCAGAAGATCAACACCCATCTGGTCGACCGGCGCGTGATCCCCGACATCAACGCCTATCGACGCCAGCGCATGCAGGTCGGGCGCAACGACTGGAACCCGACGGCGACCGTGCCTGGTGCCGGCACCGCGACCACGCCGCGCCCCGACCAGACCCAGCCGCGCAATCACGAAAACCTGCTCGAACGCTTCACGCGCTTTCGCGCCACCCAGCCCTCGGATGTGACGAGCACGCTGCCTTCGCAAGGCACGCCCGACACGTTCTGGCCGGTGATCTCGCGCAGCGTGATGGACTACCTGCCGAGCCTGGTGCCCGACGCGCCACCGCCGACCGACACCGAACTGGTGGCGGTACCGCTGGTGCAGCTCAACATGCTGCACCAGGTGCGCGACAACGCGCGCCGCCTGGGCGCGCCGCGCGACGAGGAAATCCTCATCGACCTCGTCGCGGTCCTGGTCGACAAAATCCTGCAGGACCGCCAGGTTCCCGAGCGCATCAAACGCCTGATCTCGCGCTTGCAAGTGCCCTTGTTGCGCGCGGCCTTGCTCGACAAGAACCTGTTCGCGACCAAGGAACATCCGGCGCGCGTGCTGCTCGACACCATCGCGCGCTCGGCGGTCGGCTGGACCGAGGAAAAAGACGCGGGCGGTCGTTATTACGAACTGATCTTCGAAATCGTCTCGGCGGTCGAGACCCAGTTCAAGGACGATGTGTCGGTGTTCTCGGCGCAAACCGCCAAGCTGGACGCCTTCATCGAAGAAGAAGCGCGCCGCGAAGCCGCCGAGTACGAGCGCGCGGCCGCAGTGCTGCAACAAGTCGAGCAACGCGAAGTCGCCGACGTCCAGGCGCTGGAGCAAATCCGCGCCGCGGTGGCCGACATCGAGCTTCCGCCCGAACTGACCGAGTTCCTGCTCGACCCATGGCGTTGCGTGCTCGTCGACGCGGCCGTGCAAAACGTCGCGCCCGACATCATCGATGGGTACCGGCGCGCATTGACCGACCTCGTCTGGTCGGTGCAACCCAAGGTTTCGCCCGAAGAACGGCAAGCGCTGGTGCGCATGCTGCCCGACCTGCTCAAACGGGTGCGCGCCGGTCTGTTGCTGATCGCTTTGCCAGTGGCTGATCAGGAAGCTTTCTTCGCACAATTGATGCAATTGCATTCGTCGGCGGTCAAGGTCGGCGTCCGCTCGCATATGCAGGACATCGCCTTCC
>CAXBRX010000017.1:0-19298 GCA_963977835.1 uncultured Derxia sp. | reverse complement strand
AATGCGCGTTCATTTACTTACATCGCTATACGTCTTGTTAACTCCGTTTACCCACCGGAACTAATCCAGCAACAATGTTGGATGTCCCGAGCATCTGCTTAGGGCTTCGTCGCCGACCATCTTAGCCTCTGGGCGTCGGAATTTCCGACCAAGGCTGATGAGCAAACGTCTTAGTACAAATGCCTCATGACGGGCATTCGACGAACGATCGAAGCGCATCGCCCGCCCGGCCATGGCGGAGTCGGCACGCATGAATGCGTCTTGCAGGAAGCAATTCCCTTTCTTTTCCACGATCGATACCTTGCGCGCGAGCCAGCCGCGCCCGAGCGGGCTCGATCTGTTCAAGTACGTGCTGCGCGGCTTGTTCGCGCTACGCGCGCACAACACCTGGACGGCCTTTCTGCTGCGCGGCATCGGTGGCGGTCAGACGCGTGCCCAGGCCCAGCCGCACCTGCTCTGGAAGTTGCAACGCCCTTACCTCACCAGCAAGGCGGGACTGCGGGAAAAGCTCACCTGGCTGCGCGCGCACCACGACTGGATGGAAGCCAGACTCCCTGCCGCGATGGTGGCGCAGTTGTATCGCCGCGGCGAGGCCGATCTCGCGCGGCACACGAACACCGCCGGTGATGTCGAATACCTGTGGTGCCTGGCCTTCGAACCCCAGTTCGCCAAAGAAGGCGAGTTGATCCTCAAACTCGTCCGTCGGGCGAACGGTCGGGATGACCGCCTGGTGGCGCTCGCGTTCACGGTCTATTGCGAGCGCGGGCATTGCATCGCCCACATCGGATGCCTGCAAGGGCCGTCGTCGCCCCAAGGCGCGGATTGGATCCGCCAGGCGACCAAGGACTTCCACGGCCTGCGCCCGATGGTCGCCGCAGTCGCTGGTTTGCTCGCGCTATGCGCACATACGGGCCTCGATCAGATACGCGCGATCGCGCAGGCCGAACACATCTACGGCACGCGCTGGCGCCGCCGCGATCGCGTCAAATTCGATTACGACGCGTTCTGGGCCGAGCTTGGCGGCCTGCGCAGGGGCGCCGGCTGGCAATTGCCCGCGCAGCTGCCGCGCAAGGATTTCGCCGAGATCAGCTCGCAAAAACGCGCTCAGTACCGCCGCCGATTTGCGCTCGAAGACGAACTCGCGGCGCAGATCGGTGCCGCGCTCGATACCCGCGGCGACGCCGCGCCGGCCGGCATCCTCGTCGGTGTGGCGCTCAACGCTTGCGCGCGTCCAGCCAGCAGCCCAAGCCTTGCGCGTTGAGTTCGATGTCGATGGCGAGAAGCTCGCGCACACGTTGCGGCGTCATGTCGCACCCATGCGCAAGCGCGCGCCGCACATATTCGTCGGCCAAGGCGTCACGCATGCGCACATGCCGGTCTTCCCGGCCGTCCGCCGCAAGCGCGATCGCGACCATGACATCGAGCCAGTCATACAAATCCTGCGCGAGGCGCGGCACATCCTCCACGCGGCTGTAATGCGTGAGGTACATCGCCTGCGGATCGTGAGCGAGCATGCGCGCGATCGAAGCGCGCATGCCATCGGGATCGAATTGCACCGGGGTCGATGAGGCGATGACGAACGCGCCGCGGTCGGTGTCGAAATCGCGATACGACAGCCCGAAGGTGTCGCCGGTGAAAAAGGCGCGGCTGCGCGCATCCCAAAGGCAGAGGTGATGCCGGGCGTGCCCGGGCGTATCGAGGCAAACCAACGGCCGTCCGGCCAGATCGATGACATGCCCATCGGGCGCTTCGACGACGCGCGCCGCCGGCACCGGTTGCACCACGCCGTAAGTGCGCGCAACGGCTTCGGTGCCATACACGCCCGACGCGCCGGCCACGAGCGCACTCGGATCGATCATGTGCCGCGCGCCGCGCGGATGCACGACCAGCCGTGCATTCGGCAAGGCTTGCATGAGCAGGCCGGCACCGCCCGCATGGTCCAGATGCACATGGGTCAGGATCACCCAGTCGACCGCGGCGGGCGTCAGGCCTTGCTCGGCCAGGGCGGCGAGCAGACGGGGCACGGAATCGTTCACGCCGGTATCGACGAAAGCGGCGCGTCCGCCCTCGATGATCAGATGACTGGCATCGAACAAAGGGCGTTCGAATCCGGTGTCGATGGTGTGGATGCCGTGGTGGCTTTGCATCGGCTGGGTCTCCATGGTTGAGGCTGTCGTGCCGCGTCAGGCGCGGTCGAATTCGAAATGCGCGTGCTCGGCGACCACACGGAATCCGACCCGCGCATAAACCGCGTTCGAGGTCGGGTTCTCGGCATCGGTGAACAAGAAGATGCGTTGCACGCCCTGGGCCGTGAGTGCGGTGCAAACCCGCGCGACCAAGGCTTGAGCATAGCCGCGTCCGCGGCAATCGGGCGGCGTGTACACCGGGGCGATGCGCGCGCCCGAGGGCGGGATTTGCGTCGCCCCCACATGGCAAACCACTGCGCCGCGCGCATCGCACCAGACATAGGCCTGCCCTTGCGCGATGCGCCGGGCGACGAGCTCGGCCGTATCGAGCGGCGTGCGCACAAGATGCACTTCGGCCTCGAACGCGCGTTGCCAATCGGTCAGTTGCGCCTGATCGGCCGCGACGGCCAGCCGCATGCTGCCTTCGGCCGCGCCCGCCTCGGGCGCGCCTTCGAGCGCATGCAAGCGCAAGGGAATGTGCAGGCGAAACGGCCGCCCGATCACCTCGGCGAAGGCGCGCGCCGCCACGGTTTCGCCGACCACGCCTTGCAATGAGGCGTCGTCGCGCACCGCTTGCGCGAGCAAACGGGCATGCGCCGCACGCTCGCAGGCGAGAAACACCATGCCCGGATTGCGCGCGGCCACCGCGACCACGGCACCGCCTTCGCGCAAGACCAGCAATTGCAGCGCCGCCCCGGCGGTGCGTGCCGCCAGCGCAAGCGCATTGAGCACGATGGTGTGATTGGCTTCGTCGCGCACGAGGAAAGGCAGCGCGATCGCCTGCATCGCCGGCAGTTCGTCGATCTGCTCGATGCGAAATCCGCACTCGGTCATTGCATGGGCGGACGGCTCAGTCTTCGGCGAGCGGCACATGCGTGCCCGACCAACGCGGTGTCAGCGCATGGGCGATGTCGAACAGGTCGAGCACTCGGCCCACGGTGTGGTCGATCATTTCGGCGATCGATTGCGGACGCTGATACAGGCCCGGCAAAGGCGGGAAGATCACGCCACCCATCAGCGTCACCGCCTCCATGTTGCGGATGTGGGCCAGATTGAACGGCGTCTCGCGCACCATCAGTACCAGGCGACGGCGCTCCTTGAGCGTCACATCGGCAGCACGCGTGATGAGGTTGTCGCCGTAGCCATGGGCCACGCTCGCCAGGGTTTTCATCGAACACGGGGCGATCACCATGCCCATGCTCTGGAACGATCCCGAAGCGATGCTCGCGCCGACATCGCGCACGTTGTGCACGACATCGGCCAGCGCCTCGATCTCGGCACGCGTGCGATCGATCTCCTGGCGCAGGCTCATGCCGGCGGCGCCCGAGATGAGCAGATGGGTCTCGATCGGCGCCTGGGCCTTCAACTCGCGCAAGGCTTCGAGCAGGCGCACGCCATACACGGCGCCGGTGGCGCCGGTGATGGCGATGATCAGACGCCGCGGATGAGCCGCCAGCATCGGCGGCTTTCAGGCCTTGGCGCCAGCCGAACGGATCAGGGTTTGCAACTCGCCCGATTCCGCCATCTCGGCCATGATGTCCGAACCGCCGACGAATTCGCCATTCACGTACAACTGCGGAATGGTCGGCCAGTTGGCGTATTGCTTCACGCCTTCGCGGATTTCGTCGTCGTCGAGCACATTGACGGTCACGACATTGGCGGCACCGGCGTTCTTGAGCAGCGCGATCGCGCGGCCGGAAAACCCGCACATCGGAAATTGCGCAGTCCCCTTCATGAACAGCACGATGGGGTTCTCGGTCACGGTCTTATGAATGAATTCCTGGGCGTCCATGCTTGGCTCCTCGCGAAGTCGTGAGTCTAAAGCCTCGCGGCGGTCCGGAAACCGTCCGCCGTTTCGGGAATTGCAGGTCCGATCTGTGGACGCGCCGTCTTCAACGGCGGCGCCAGACCATCCAGCGTTCCTTGCCGCGAAACACCGGCACCGAAGCGTCCGGCGGTACCGGCCGATCGACCACGCACTCGAAAGCCGGCCCCAGCAGCCCGGCGAGCTCTTCGGGCAGCATGGCGAACGGCGGGCCGCGGCGCGCCGACATCGGCTGCGCACCGGCGACCGGATCGAAATAGAAATAGCCGGCCAGGACCCCGCCCGGTGCGACCAGCGCGGCCATGGCCTGGGCCCAGCGCGACCACAGTCGCGTCGGCAAGGCACAGACGAAGGCGCGCTCATAGACCCAGTCGTAGCGCGCAGCATGCGCGGCGTCGGTATCGATGACGAAACAATCGGCGAGTTGCACGCGCGCTTGATGGGCGCCGACCTGTTCGCGTGCCCGCTCGACGGCGGCGCTCGAAATGTCGATCGCGAGCGCGTCGTAGCCGGCATCGGCCAGGCATTGCAATTCATAGCTCGATCCGCAACCGGGAATGAGCACGCGTGCCGGCGCCTTGGGCAGATGATCGGCATCGACTTCGCCGCGCACCGCCCGCGCGAATTCCTCGGGCACGGCGCGCTGATCCCAGGGCATGAAATCGTTGGCGTAGCGCTCGGTCCAGAAATCGGCCCGGGCCGGATCGCGCGTTTCGAACGTCGGCGTGCTCATCACGCAGTCTTGGGGTTGGGCACGGTGGCAGCGCGGCGGGCCGCACGGGCGAGCGGTTGACGCAAGCGCGCGTAATGGACGAATTCCGCCGCTGCCATCGGACGCGCGAAGAAATAGCCTTGCATCAAACGCACGCCGAGCTTGCGCAAATACGCGACCTGATCGGGCCTCTCGACGCCTTCGGCGATGATCTCGAGCCCGGCGTCGCGCGCGAACGCGACGATGGCTGGCACCAAGGACAACTTGATGTCGTCGGAGCCGATGGTGTCGACGAACATCTTGTCGAGTTTGATGACCTCGAAACCGAGGCGCTGCAAATACGAAAACCCGCCGTAGCCGGTGCCGACATCATCGAGTTCGAAGCAATAGCCGGCATCGCGCAGCCGGCCGACCATTTCCGCCGTGCCTTCGAGATCGCGGATCGGCAAGCGCTCGGTGACTTCGAACGCGAGCCAACTGGCCGGGAACGGACGGCGCGCTTGCAACTCGCCCAGATAGCGCTCGAGCTTGCCGCTCTCGAGATGCTCGGGCACGACGTTGATGCTGGCAAAGAAATGGGCATCGTCGGCCCAGACGGGTGCCAGGTCGGCAAGCGAAGTCTCGATCAGGGTCTCGGTCGCGCCGATGATGTGGCCGCTGCGCTCGAGCGTCTCGATGAACTGGCTCGGCGGCACCAGCACGCCATCGTCCTGCAACCAGCGGATCAGCACTTCGCAACCGGCGATGCGTCCCGACTCGATGTCGATGATGGCCTGGTAATGCGGCAGGAATTCATCGCGCAACACGGCTTCGGCCATCAGGCTCGCAAGGCTGCGGCGCTTGAGCGCGCGGTAGCGCAGACCGACTTCGACCAGGATGATCAACAAGGCCGCGACCACGGCGCTCAGCCAGGCCCAGGCGCGCATGTGTTGCCAGACCGCGGATTTTTCTTCGGCCAGCACGAGCGTCATCGACAACTCGGGCACCGGAACACGCTTGACGATGGCGTCGCGGTCTTCGAGCGCGCGATTGCCGACGCGGAACAACGGATGCGCGCTCGACACCAGCTCGAAATGTGCGCGCCGGCAATCAGCGCATTCGGGCGTGGCGAGAAACAGAAAATCGATCGGCTTGACCAGCACCGCGCGCACACCGTCGGCACGGCGCTTGGAGAAATACAGCAGGTCTTCCCACGACTTGTAATTGACCCAGGCACCGATGGTGGTGCCGGCATCGTCGGGCCGCACCGCGACCATGGGCGCGGGCACCGTGACCGGTCCTTCATCGCTGCAATAGCGCTGCGCCTCGCCGGGCTGCTGCACGAACACGCCGGCCACGCCCGGATGCTCGCGCGCGAGACGGTCGAGCATGGTCACGAACAACGGATCACAGGCATCGGCGCTGCCGGCAGGAATCTCGTCGAGCAGACTCAATTGCTGATGGATCGCGCGCGATGACGCGAGCGCGATGGTGGTCGCATCGTCGGTCAGGCGTTGCTCGACGATGCGTCGGGAGATCGTCCAGGCGGCGACGCTCACCCCGACCACGATGATCGAGACATACAGGGCGCGCACGAGCACAGGACGATGCATGGAAGAAATCTGAAGATGGGCTGAAGATGCGCCGCGAAAGCGGCACGAAGCGAACGCCGCAGAATAGCCCAGCCCGCGCCGCCGACCTGTAACGAGTTTGTTGACGGCGCAATCGCGCCGCAACACGCGCGGCCTTATTCGATCATCACGAAGAACGCGACCAGCGCGACGACGGCCGCCACGCCCAGCCCCAGCGTCAGCAGGATCAGGCGATTGGTGCGGCGCTGTTCGGCCAGCAGGCTGCGCAACAACTCGTCGCGCGTGGTGTGGTCTTCGCGTTCCGCGATGCCGAGTTCTAGCCAGCGATGCACGAGACGCGGAATCTGCGGCAGCCGCTTGGCCAGCAAAGGCGCTTCGGCGCGTGCGCGTTCGATCAGGCCGCGCACACCGATCTGCTCATCCATCCAGCGTTCGAGGATGGGCTTGGCGGTCTTCCACAAATCGAGTTCGGGATCGAGCTGGCGACCCAGGCCTTCGATGTTGAGCAAAGTCTTTTGCAACAGCACCAATTGCGGCTGGATCTCGACATTGAAACGGCGCGAGGTCTGGAACAGGCGCAACAACACATGCCCGAAGGAAATGTCCTTGAGCGGCTTATCGAAAATTGGCTCGCAAGTCGCGCGGATCGCGCCTTCGAGTTCATCGACTCGGGTATCGCGCGGCACCCAGCCCGACTCGATGTGCGCCTCGGCCACGCGCTTGTAATCGCGACGGAAGAAGGCGAGGAAGTTCTGCGCGAGGTAATCGCGATCGACATCGGTCAGCGTGCCGACGATGCCGAAATCGAGCGCGATGTATTGCCCAAGCGACCCCGGCGCGTCGCTCACAAGAATGTTGCCCGGGTGCATGTCGGCATGGAAAAAGCCGTCGCGGAACACCTGGGTGAAAAAGATCTCGACCCCGGCGCGCGACAACTGCTTGAGATCGACACCCGCGGCCACGATGCGGTCGAGCTGGCTGATCGGGATGCCGTACATGCGCTCCATCACGATCACGCTCTCGCGGCAATAATCCCAATGCATCTCGGGCACGCGCAACAAGGTGGAGCCGGCGAAATTGCGCCGCAATTGCGCGCCGTTGGCGGCCTCGCGCATCAGGTCGAGTTCATCGTGCAGATATTTGTCGAACTCGGCCACCACTTCGCGCGGGCGCAGACGTTTGCCATCGGCCCACATGCGCTCGACCAGACCGGCCGCGGTCCGCATCAAGGACAAGTCCTTCTCGATGACCGCCTTCATGCCAGGGCGCAGCACCTTGACCGCGACTTCGCGGCCATCCTTGAGCGTGGCGAGGTGCACTTGCGCGATCGAGGCCGAGGCGATCGGGTCGCGCGAGAAGTTCGCGAACAATACTTCGGGCGGCGCGCCCAGCGCCCGCGTGATTTCACGCGCCGCGAGCGCGGAATCGAAGGGCGGCACACGGTCTTGCAGCCGCGCGAGTTCATCGGCGATGTCGGGCGGCAGCAGATCGCGGCGGGTGGACAGCACCTGGCCGAACTTGACGAAGATGGGCCCGAGCCGTTCCAGCGCCAGGCGCAGGCGTTCGCCGCGCGGCGCGTCCAGGCGACGGCCTATCGTCAACACCCGTACGAGCAGTTTGATCGAACGGTGCTTGAAGCTCGACAACACCAGTTCGTCGAGCCCGTAGCGCCCGATGACAAATAAAATCTTGGTGAGGCGCAGAAGTTTGAGCATGATCAGCGCGGCATTCTAACCGCCGCTTCGCATCCTGCAGTGCTGCGCAGCGTGCGGCGCCGGGCCGGCCGACTGGGCGACGGCCGCGGCGCCGACAACAAAAACTCATCGCCTGCCCCGAAAGACCGCCATGCCACTCGCCGAATTGCGTGGGCGCCTGCTCGACGCGCGCCCCGATCGCCTCGACCTGCGCGACCGTCGTTTCGTGCCGCGCGTCGCTTCCCTGCCCGAGCGCTTCCCGCAGGACGAATGGGCGGCGCAAATCGCCGACTATGTGCGCGCCGGCCATGTGCTCGACCAAGGCTCGCAAGGCGCGTGCACCGGCTTTGGCCTGACCGCGGTCGTCGATTACCTGTATTGGCGCGCCACCGGCCGCACCACCATCGTCTCGCCGCGCATGCTCTACCACCTCGCGCAGCTGTACGACGAATGGCGCGGCGAGGATTACACCGGCTCGAGTTGCCGCGGCGCCATCAAGGGTTGGCACAAGCATGGCGTGTGCTTGCGCAAATTCTGGCCTTACACCGTCGACGCAAAAGGCGATACGCCAAGCTTCGAAGCGCCTTTGCCCGGCTGGGACACCGATGCGCCCAAGCACCGGCTCGGTGTGTACTACCGGGTCGACAAACAATCGATCGTCGACATGCAGGCGGCCATCGCCGAAATCGGCGCGATCTATGTCTCGGCCGATGTGCACGACGGCTGGGATGCGCTGACCGCCGCGCGCGGCCCCGATCCGCGCCGCCTGCGCAGTTTCGAGCCCAAGCGGGTGCCGGTCATCGAGCCGCCCAAAGGCAAGGATGTCGGCGGCCATGCCTTCGCCTTCGTCGGCTATACGCCCGAAGGCTTCATCGTCCAGAACTCCTGGGGCACACGCTGGGGCTATTACGGCTTCGCCGTGCTGCCTTATACCGATTGGCTGGCCCACGGCACCGATGCCTGGGTCTGCGCCCTGGGCGTGCCCGCGGCGCAGACCGAGGCGATCGAACGCGCGGCCCATCATTTCGTCAGCGGCCAGACCCGGCGCGGCGAGTCGGCAGCCGATCTGGCCGGCGCACCACCCAGCCTGGTCAGCAAGACCTTCGATCCGCGCGAGTATTTCGAGCCCTTGTCGGTCGGCGAGGCGTATGAACGCACGCTGGTGCTCGGCAACGATGGCATCCCCGAACAACGCCTGGTGGCCTATGGCAGCGCCACCGACAGTGCGCGCTATGTCTGCGGCGAACGGCCGCGGCAATGGTTTGCCGCACACCAAACGCCGACCCGCAGATTGGTCGTCTACGCCCATGGCGGCCTCAACGACGAGCTCGATTCGATCGAACGCATCCGCGTGCTCAGCCCCTACTTCGAAGCCAATGGCTGCCTGCCCTTGTTCCTGAGCTGGCACACCGGCTTTCTCGACACCGTGGTCGATCTGATCCGCGAACGCCTCGATGCCTTCCTCGGCACGGCCCTGCCCCAGCAAGGCTATTGGGACAACCTGAGGCGCGGCCTGCAGACCGCCAAGAATGCGCTGACCGAGCGGACCGACCGCGCGATCGAGGTCGGCTTGCGCAGTGCCGGCGGCAAGGCGATGTGGTCCGAGATGAAAGACAACGCGGCCGGCGGCGCCAGTGCGCGCGGCGGCCTGTGTTTGATGGCCGACGCCCTCGCCGGCCTGGCCGCCGAACCTGCGGGCTGCGAAATCCATCTGGTCGGGCATTCGGCCGGCAGCATCGTGCACGGCCATTTGCTGCGTCTGCTGGCCGAACGCGGGGTGCGGGTCGCGTCCTGCCATTTGCTCGCCCCGGCCTGCACGGTCGACTTCGCGGTCGCGCATTACGTGGCGGCCTGCAACGCCGGCCAATTGGCGCGCGAGCATCTGCACCTCCACACCTTGTCCGACGCGCGCGAAACCGCCGACACCGTGGGCGGCATCTACCGCAAATCGCTGCTCTATCTGGTTTCGCGCGCCTTCGAGGCCGCGCACAAAACGCCCATCCTCGGGCTGCTCAAATGCTTCGACCCGGCCTGCAACACGCCCGAGCATTGGAACGAACAAGACATGCGCGGGCCGGCCGACAACCCGACCTTGACTGCCTTGCAGACCTGGCAGCGCTTTTTCTGGGGCGACGGTCCGATGCCCTCGGGCTTCGCGGCCCACGGACTGAGCGATGTGCCGACATTGCATGTGATCGACACGCCCGATGTCTGCGCCGGACCGCGCAACGAAGCGGCGAGCCATGGCAGTTTCGACAACGATGTGCAGACCATGCGCAGCGTGATCGCGGCCATCACCGGCACCGAGCCGCAACCGGCGCCCACGGCGTGGAATCTGGTTTATTGAAGGAACGCGGCGCGGCCCGGACGGCGCGCCGCGCAAACCCTCGCGGTGTCAGCGCAAGCGCGCCAGGCGCTTTTCGAGTCGGTCGAGATCGTCGGCCAGGGTGCGCACCGCTTCGGCATGCGCGTTCAGTTGCGCCCGCGTGACCAAGGTCGGTTGTTCTTCGGTCAGGTACTCGACCAGGTTGTCGGTCAATCGGCGCCGCGCCTGATCGGCCTGGCCGACCACCGCCTGAGCGCTCGCCACCAGCCGGTGTGCGGCGGCATCACCCACCACCCGGCTCAGATCTTCCTCGACATCCCAACGCAAATGCTGGAACAAGGCCGACAACAAATGCGCGAGTTCGGCATCGCCGACGATGCGCACATGCCGCATGGCGGTCGCCTGCACACCATCGCCGAAAGCGCCGAGCGCGATCAAGGGCAAGGCTGACGCCGGCAAGGCCAGGCTCACATCGGCGCCTGCGGCATCGAGCGCCGCGCCGAGCAGGCCGTCGTCCATCACCACCGCGGTGACCGACCAGGGCGCGACATCGAGGCGCACCGTCTTGCCCGCATGCTTGGCCAGGCGTTCGCGCGCCCAGGCTTCGCCGCGCAAGGCATGATTGATCGCCGCGGTCAGCATGCCGAGGGCGGTGCGATGCAAAGGATTCGTCATCGAAGATTCCGACACTGCGGCGGCCATGTTCAGGCCTCGACTTGATAAGGGGTTTCGGTCTGCACCTGCTGGATGCCGGCCAGCACCCAGCCGCCATTGCCGGCGACCGGCTTGGTCAGATTCCAGACCTCGTCGAAGGCCGCGGCGGGTGCATCGGGATCTTCGCGCAGCATGCCGTAAAAGCGCACGCTCGCCATGTGGAGGTCGTCGGTGCTCGTCACGCCGAGCACATCGGCATCGAGCGTCACGACATCGGTCCGGTTGGGCGCCGCGCCGCGCTCGTCCAATTGGCGCGCAATCTCGGCATACATCTCGGGCGAGGTGAACTCGCGGATGTCGGCCAGATTGCCGGCGTCCCAGGCGGCCTGCAGGCGCACGAAATAAATCTTGGCGGTGCGCGCGAAGCTCAGGGTGTCGAAGCCTTCGGGAATGCCGAAACGCGAGCGCGCGGCGATCGGACGCAGGCCGGCGCCGGGCTGCACCGTGGCTTCGAGGCGCAGCGGTGCCGAAGGCTGCGGATAGACCATGCCTTCGCGGCCCAGCGCGCTGACCGTGTCGGGGCTCAGGCCATGCTGGGCATACACGGGTTGCATGCGCGGCTGCGGCGCACGGCCGCGCAACAAGCGCCAGACGAGCATGATCAGCACCACGAACAAGGCCAGCACCATCAGGCTGCCGACCACGGCCGCGAGTTCGCCACCGACGCCGAAGTATCCGAGCAAGGCCGCGATGCCCAGGCCGCCGGCAATGCCGGCCAAGGGGCCGAGCAGACGCGAACCGCCCGTGCTGCCGGGCACGGTGCGCGGCGCTTCGGCATTGCGCGGTGTGTTGGCCCCTGCCGGTGCTGCGGGTGCGGGCGCTGCGGCCGGCTCGCGCTCGACCAGCGCCGATTGCTGTTTGCCCACATTGCGCCCGCCGCCCATGCGCTTGGCGTGCGCATCGCCGAGCACGAAGCTCAAGATCGCGATCACGATCGCAAAGATGGTCAGACGACGGTTCATCATTACAGCTGTCTCCCGAGGGCATCGCGCGGCGATGCGCTTCATCGCGGCCGCGCACCTGCGCGACGGCCGGATGTCATTTAGGACTCATTCTCTCGGAAATCGATCGCGAATCTGGTGTGAATTCGAGACGAATTCACGCAAACACGGGACAGGGCTCACGCTCAGTACTTGTAGCCCTTGTGCAGCGCGACGACGCCGCCCGTCATGTTGAAGACCTCGACGCGCCCGAACCCGGCGTCGAGCATGAGCTGACGCAAGGCTTCCTGGTCGGGATGCATGCGGATCGATTCGGCCAGATAGCGATAGCTCTCGGCATCGCCCGCAACGCGCTGGCCCATCCAGGGCAAGACCTTGAAACTGTAGGCGTCGTAGAACGGCGCCAACGGTTTGGCCACCTTGCTGAATTCGAGCACGAGCAATTTGCCGCCCGGTTTCAGCACCCGGCACATTTCCGCCAGGGCCTGGTCTTTGTGCGTCATGTTGCGCAAGCCGAAGGCCACCGTGACGAGGTCGAAATAGTCGCTCGGGAACGGCAGCTTTTCGCCATCGCATTGGACGGCCGGCATCAGATGACCGTCGTCGACCATGCGGTCGCGCCCGACGCTCAGCATCGAGGCATTGATGTCGGTGAGCCAGACTTCACCGGTCGGGCCGACGCGCCGGGCGAAAGCACGTGCGAGGTCGGCTGTGCCGCCGGCCACATCGAGCACACGCTGCCCCGCGCGCACCCCGGCTTCGCCGACGGTGAAGCGCTTCCAGAGCCGGTGCAGGCCCATGGACATCAGATCGTTCATGAGGTCGTAACGGCTCGCGACCGAATGAAAGACCTCGGCGACCTTGCGTGCTTTTTCCGCCTCGGCGACGGTCTGGAAGCCGAAATGGGTGGTGCCGGGAGCGGGGGGAGGAGTCGTGGTCATGGCTTGCGGCGAAGATTCAATGTTTGGTCGGGGCGGGCGCGGCGATCGGATCGCGCGTCGCGCCGGCGGCGGCCAGTCGGTTCAGGTAGTCGGTCCAGAGCGCGTCATGCTGATCGCCCAGCCAGTATAGGTAGTCCCAGGCATAGATGCCGGTGTCGTGGCCATCGTCGAAATGCGGCAGCAGCGCGTAATTGCCGACCGGGTCGATGGCGGTGATGCCGACGCCGCGCTTGCCGACCTGAAGCACTTCCTGGCCCGCCCCATGGCCGCGCACCTCGGCCGAGGGGCTGTAGACGCGCAGGAATTCGGCATCGAGACGAAACACCTTGCCATCGTCGAACTCGATTTCGAGCGCTTTGGACGCGGCATGCAGGACGATGCGGGTCGGGGTTCGGTCGGACATGGCGGGCGGCTCGGCAGACAATCGGGAGGCAATCGGCGGAAAATGAGCGCAAACCGGCGCTCCAGGGCGCCAGTGTAGCCAAAGCCCGCGGCCCTCACCGCCAAGCACGCGAGGCTGCCTGGGCTTCTGTGTCCTGGGCACCCCAATCAGGCCGCGCCCGCGGTTTTGCGGGGGTGCAACACCCCGGTGTGACACCCATCGCGATTGCCAAAGAGGCGTCGCTCTGTTGTCATGCGACTGTCACGGTCGCTTCATAGACTCGCGGCACCGCACACGAACCGCGCGAACGCCACCATGCCCAGCACCATCCTCGTCGTTGAAGACGAACCCGCGATCCAGGAACTGATTGCCGTCAATCTGAGCTTTGCCGGCCACAAGACCTTGCGCGCCTCCGACACCGAACAGGCCACCACCCTGATCCGGGCCGAATTGCCCGATGTGGTGATCCTCGACTGGATGCTGCCCGGCAATTCCGGCTTGTCGTTCGCGCGTCAGTTGCGCGCCGACGAACGGACCAAGGATGTGCCCATCATCATGCTGACGGCGCGCACCGAGGAAGACGACAAGATCACCGGCCTCGAAGCCGGCGCCGACGATTACGTGACCAAGCCGTTCAGCCCCAAGGAATTGGTGGCGCGCATCAAGGCGGTGTTGCGGCGGCGCGCGCCCCAGCTCACCGACGACGCGGTCGAGGTCGCGAGCCTGCGCCTCGATCCGGCCACGCACCGCGTGAGCGCGCATGGCAAGCCCGTCGAAATGGGGCCGACCGAATTCCGCCTGCTGCATTTCTTCATGACCCATGCCGAGCGTGTGCATTCGCGCACCCAGTTGCTCGACCAAGTCTGGGGCGACCATGTCTTCGTCGAAGAACGCACCGTCGATGTCCACATCAAGCGTCTGCGCGCAGCACTCGCCGCCAGCGGACACGACAAGCATGTGGAAACCGTGCGCGGTGCCGGCTATCGCTTCACCGCCACGCCGCTCGTCGAAGCCTGAGCTGTTGTCTGCGCACTGCGCGTCGTAACCAAGCGTAACCGCACGGCAGTTTTCTCATCGTCGGTCATCGTCGCCGGGCCCGCTACAAATGCGGGCTCCGACAATGGGCAGATTCTTCTTTTGCCATGACCAGACGATGCTCACTCCTTTATTGCGCGCCGCTTTGCTGACCAGCCTGGGCCTGGGCTTGACCGCCTGCGGCGGCGGCTCGAGCGGTGACACCTCCACGACGACACCCACGCCAACACCGACCCCGATCAACACCGCCGCGGCCAACACGGCCGCGCAGACGGTGGCCGACACCGATGCGAGCTGCACCGGCCTCGGTGATTTCTATTGGGAGATTGGTGACACCACGCAAGCGCTGGGCAGCGGCCAGACCGGAACGAAATCCGTCACGGCCAGCAGCGTGATGCAGATCGCCTCGGCTTCGAAGATGATGTTCAGCGCCTATGTGCTCGAATCCAAGCATGGCGCGGCTTTGACCCAGAGCGAGATGGACAAGCTGCGCTTCATCTCGGGCTATATCGATTTCAACAACCTCGGTTGCGCGCAGTCCGCCACCATCGCGGATTGCTATACCGACGCGGGCGGCTCGGCACAACCGACGCCGGCCGAGGTCGGGCGCTTTTATTACAGCGGTGCGCACGACCAGAAGCTCGCGATGGATCTGGGCCTGGGCGCCTACACGGAGACCGACCTCGCCAACGCCTACAACCAGACGCTGGGCATCACCGGCATGGGCTTCAGCTCGCCGCAACCGGCGGGCGCGGGTCGCACCAACGCGCAAACCTATGCGCAATTCCTGCGTCGTCTGGCCGGCGGGCAATTGGCCTTGTCGAGCCGCCTGGGCGAGAACGCGGTCTGCACCCAACCGGGCACCTGCGCGACCGCCGATTACTCACCGGCTGCGCAATATCAATGGCATTACGGCTACGGCCATTGGGTCGAGACCTACGACGGCACGACCGTCGAGGCCTATTCGAGCCCGGGCGCGTTCGGCTTTTATCCCTGGGTCACGGCCGACAAGAAGTACTACGGCCTGCTCGCGCGCCAAGCCACCGGATCGGGCGCCGCGATGGATTCGGTCGCGTGCGGACGCAAGATCCGGCAAGCCTGGCTCGCGGCGTTGTAAGCCGCTTTGCTGTAGGCCCTACAGCACGTAGCGGCTCAGATCCTCATTGACCGCGAGCGTGTCCAAGCGCTCGTTCACATAGGCGGCATCGATGGTCAGCGTGCCGCCGGTCTGCTTCTCGGCGGCGAAACTGATCTCTTCGAGCAGCCGCTCCATCACGGTGTGCAAGCGGCGCGCGCCGATGTTCTCGGTCTTTTCATTCACCGCGAACGCGATCTCGGCCAGGCGCCGCACACCATCGGGCTTGAAGTCCAGCCGCACCGATTCGGTCGCGAGCAACGCCTCGTATTGCTTGACCAGCGAAGCATCGGTGGTCTGCAGGATGGCTTCGAAGTCTTCGACCGAAAGCGAATCGAGTTCGACCCGGATCGGGAAGCGCCCTTGCAACTCGGGGATCAGATCGCTGGGTCGGCTCATCTGGAACGCGCCCGAGGCGATGAACAGCATGTGATCGGTGCGGATCATGCCGTACTTGGTGCTGACCGTCGTACCCTCGACGAGCGGCAACAGATCGCGTTGCACGCCCTGGCGCGAAACGTCGGCGCCATGCATGTCCGAGCGCGAGGCGATCTTGTCGATTTCGTCGATGAAGACGATGCCGTTCTGCTCGGCATTGGCGATCGCGGCGCGCTTGAGTTCGTCTTCATTGACAAGCTTGCCGGCCTCTTCCTCGATCAGCAATTTCATCGCTTCGCGGATCTTGAGCTTGCGCGTCTTGCGCTTGCCGCCTTGCATGCCCGAGAACATCGACTGGATCTGGTTGGTCAGGTCTTCCATCCCGGGCGGCGCCATCATCTGCAGCTCGGGCAGCGCATCGCGGACCTCGATCTCGATGTCCTTGTCGTCGAGTTGGCCTTCGCGCAGACGCTTGCGGAAGGTCTGGCGCGTCGGGTTGTCTTCCTGGTTGTTGGCCGAGGTGAAGCCGATGTCGCGCGCAGGCGGTACCAGCACGTCGAGGACGCGGTCTTCGGCGCGGTCTTCGGCCAGCGTACGCACCTTCTTCATCTCGACTTCGCGCGTCTGCTTGATCGCCATGTCGACGAGGTCGCGCACGATGGTCTCGACATCGCGGCCCACATAGCCGACTTCGGTGAACTTGGTCGCCTCGACCTTGATGAACGGCGCTTCGGCGAGTTTGGCCAGACGACGCGCGATCTCGGTCTTGCCGACGCCGGTCGGCCCGATCATGAGGATGTTCTTGGGCGTGATTTCATGGCGCAACGGCTCGGCCACCTGCTGACGCCGCCAGCGATTGCGCAAGGCCACCGCCACCGCCTTCTTCGCGTTGGTCTGGCCGATGATGTGCTTGTCGAGCTCGGAAACGATCTCGCTCGGGGTAAACGATTTGGTCATGACTGCGCCTGCTCCATGAGGAAGGCCGCGCGAAACACCCCGATCATTCGAGGGTTTCGATGATGTGCGATTGGTTGGTGTAGATGCACAGGTCGCCCGCGATGGTGAGCGACTTCTTGACGATCTCGGCCGGCGTGAGCTCGGTGTTGTCGAGCAAGGCCTTGGCGGCCGATTGCGCATACGCGCCGCCCGAGCCGATCGCGACCAGCCCGTGCTCGGGTTCGAGCACATCGCCATTGCCGGTGATGATCAACGAATGTTCCTGATCGGCGACCGCGAGCATGGCTTCGAGCCGACGCAGCATGCGGTCGGTACGCCAATCCTTCGCGAGTTCGACGGCGCTGCGCAGCAAATGCCCTTGATGCTTTTCGAGCTTGGTCTCGAAGCGTTCGAACAAGGTGAACGCGTCGGCCGTGCCGCCGGCAAAACCGGCCAGGATGCGGTCGTGAAAGATGCGCCGCACCTTGCGTGCGCTGCCTTTGACGACGATGTTGCCGAGAGTGACCTGCCCATCGCCGCCGAGCGCGACGCGATTGCCGCGCCGTACCGACAAGATGGTGGTGCCGTGAAACTGTTCCATGTGGGCTCCGCCGGGTTGAACCCCGCATGTGGGGGACGCGCCGCAAGATTGCAAGTGCGCCGCGCGGATGCGCCGCGGATCAGGTTCTGCGCCGTTGCACGCGGGCGATGCCGTCGATGCCCATGACGCCGAACAAGGTGGCGACCAGCACATTGACGTCGGTGAAGACGAATTGCTTGCCGTGGGCCTGCGTGGTCAACAGCCAGTTCAGCAAAACGCCGGCCGCGGCGAAATCGACGCGCGAAAGCTTCGAGCAATCGATTTCGATGAGGTCGGCGACGCCCGCAGCGCCGTCGAGCAAGACGATGGCCTCGGCCGCCCGCCCGGTGATCTCGCCGATCAGGGCCGGTTGCGCGGTGCGCTCGACATGCGGCGCTTCATCGTCGGTGATGATCTTGGGCAGCGCCGAGCCGATCACGATGTTGGCCGGCGGCTTTTCGAATTGCGGCGGCGACACTTCGAAATTGACCGAGTATTCGACCGCCAGATCCTCGAACTGCTTCTCCCAATCCATCAGGCGATACAACTCGAGGACCAGCATCCACAAGGCATCGTTCGAATGCGCATCGCCGACGATGAACTGCGCGCGCAAGGCATGCGCGGCCTTTTCGGCGCCCAGCAAGGTGATCTCCTGGGTCGTGCCGCGCACGCTGCGGAAGAAATCGAGCAGGAGTTTGACGCCGACTTCGTCCGCGTTGTTCACGCCCTCGAGGCTCAGGCGCACACGCGACGAATGTCGCAATTGCTGTTTGGCCTGGTCGAGTTCCTTGACCGCCATCGCGTCCAGCGCGGCCGGCAGGCTGATCATGGGCGCTTCGGGCGGTTGCACGCGCGCACTGGCCGTGTTGACGACGGGTTTGAAATCACGCCACGCCGGCGGCGATGATTCGAACTTGACCGAGTACTCGACCGCCAGGGTCTCGAAGGCGCGGAAATCGCGCGCTTGCTGATACAGCTCGAACAACAGGCTCCAGACCTCGCGGTTCTCGGGGTCCTGGGTCACGGCTTCGCGCAGTGCGTTTTCGCATTCCTTGCGCTGACCGTTGGCAAAGAAGATCGCCGCTTCTTCGACCGCCGGGCTGCTGGCACTCGCTTCGTGCAATTCGACCGCATCGACCTCGCCATTGCCGAGCATGATGTCGCTCGATATGTCGAGCGGCGGCAGGGTCGGCGGGCTGTCAGCGCTCGGATTGGCCGGCGGCTGGGTCGTGGCATCGGGCTCGCGCCGCACCTCGGCCGGCACATCGACGCCCTTGGGCACCCGGGTGGCTTTGCGCGGTGACGAAGAATGCGTGAGCGTCGGAAATTCGCCCGCCATCTCGGATTCGATGGCGTCGATCTTGGCCGTCATTTCGGCCTGCCGACGGCGGGTTTCTTCGAGTGATTCGGCCTGCTTGAGGCTGGCCGGGGCGTGCAATTCGAAGATCGAATCGCCGCGTTCGGCAGGCGCCCGCGAACGTTTTGCGCCGTTGATGCCGCGATCTTTGCGATCGCCGCCGTCGCCACCGTCCTTGCGGTTCTTTTTACCGAACAACGAAAAGACCACTTGCACCTCGAGAGTCGCTGGACATGCCTTTTGGGGGCCGGAACTGAGGGCTGCAACACCGCCGCCTGGGTCGCGCCAAGGGCGCAAGCCAGTGGATGACTTCCGGCTTGGGCAGTGTAGCACCGGGGCCGAATCCGCCGCCATGCGCCGACACCCCTATCCAGGCGCCAGAAGCGGCACAAAGACACGAATTTGCGCAGCGAACGGGCCGGACGGACGCAAGATGTAACGAATGATGCGCAGCGGCCCGGATGCAACACCCGCCCGCGCAAACCGCCGTCCGGACCGCGGCCCGGACGCGGATCTGCCCGGGCCCGGCGTTGGGATCAGTCCCCGTACATTTTCTGCTTGAGCTCGCGGCGTTGCTGGGCCTCG
>CAXBRX010000016.1:0-19712 GCA_963977835.1 uncultured Derxia sp. | reverse complement strand
AGCGCTTCGTCGCCTTCGTGCGCACCGAGCGCGATGCCCGCCGCCGTGCCGCCCGTGCACGGCCGAGCGCAGAACAAGGAGCTTACGCATGATCACCCTGACCCCCGCCGCCGCCCAGCAATTGCACGCCGCGATGGAAGACGCCGATACGCAAGCCGATGGGCTGGCGCTGCGCCTGGCTGCCAAAGTGGACGAGAACGGCGCGATCGAATTCGGCATGGGCTTCGACGAACAACGCCAAGGCGACATCGCCTTCGATGACAAGGGCGTGGACATGCTGGTCGGTGAACCGAGCCGCGAGTTGTTGCAAGGCACGGTGCTCGATTACGTCGAGATCGAGGCCGGGCGCCACGGTTTCGTGCTCCGCCCCGAAGAAGAAGCGCAAGCCTGCGCGCCCGCGGCACCCACGACGGGCGGTTGCGGCAGCGGTGGATGCAGCCGGTGCGGCGGCGCTTGAAAAAACATAAAAGGAGACAAACATGGACATGAGCGCGATGGTCAATCTGCGGCGCGTCGAGCGCACGCCGGGCGCAACCGGCGAGGTCTATGTGGTGGGCACCGGGCCGGGCGACCCCGACTTGCTCACGGTGCGCGCCTTGCGCCTGATGCAACAGGCCGATGTCGTGCTCTACGACAACCTGGTTTCCGATGAAATCCTCGCGCTGCTGCCCGCCGATGTGGAGCGCATCTACGTCGGCAAGCAACGCGCCAACCATGCGATGCGCCAGGAAGCGATCAACCAGCGCATGGTCGATCTGGCGCGCGCCGGCCTGCGCGTGCTGCGGCTCAAGGGCGGCGATCCTTTCGTCTTCGGTCGCGGCGGCGAAGAAGCCGAGACCCTGGCCGAGGCCGGAGTGCGGTTCCAGGTCGTGCCCGGCATCACCGCGGCGCTCGGCGCCTCGGCTTATGCGGGCGTGCCGCTCACGCATCGCGACCATGCCCAGGCCGTCACCTTCGTCACCGGGCATTTGAAGGACGGCAGCATGGACCTCGACTTCGTCGGGCTCGCGCGGCCGCATCAGACGGTCGTGATCTACATGGGGCTGCACGGCCTGCCGGTGCTTTGCGAACGCCTGATCGCGCATGGCCGTGCGGCCGATACCCCGGCCGCGGTGGTTCAACAGGCGACCATGCCGCGCCAGCGCGTCGTGACCGGCACCCTGGCGACTTTGCCCGGGCTCGTGGCCGAGGCGGGCTTGCAGGCGCCGACGCTCATCATCGTGGGCGAGGTGGTCGGCCTGCAAAGCAAGCTCGCATGGTTCGGTGCCCAGGCGATCGCCGCTTGAAGCCGCGCCGCTCGGCATGACGCTTTTGTGCGTGCCAGCGGGCCGGCGTCACACGAGGTGGTTAAACTCCCGTCCCGCAAGCAGGGCGACGCGGAGGGCGCGCGCTCGGATCAGGCGGAGGCGCAGTGGGTTTCATGCAATGGAGTGACGAGTTCGCGTTCGGACTCGAAGGGATCGATGGCCAGCATCAATGGTTGTTTTCGGCAACCAACGCGTTGCACGACGCTTTGAGTGCGGCCGAGCCGGACCGGGCCGTGATCGGCGAACTCATCGAAGGCCTGGTCGATTACACGATGAACCATTTCGTCGCCGAAGAAGAATTGTTCCAGCGCTACGGTTATCCGGAAACCGCGGCCCACAAGGCCGAACACGACCGTTTCACGGCGAGCGCTTTCGAGCTACTGACCAAGTTCGAGGCTGGCGAGCCCTTGCCTCTGGACACGATGGACTTCCTCAAGAACTGGCTGACCCACCACATCCAGAAGGTCGATCGCGCTTACGTGCCGTTCATGCAAGGGCGCGCGGGCGCTTGAGACGCGGCGCTTCAGCGGATCGAGCCTACCGCATGGGTGTGCGAATGCATGCCGCCATGTTCGACCGCGAACACCGCGGCTTCGACGCGCGAGGTGAGGTTGAGCTTGGCGAGGATGTGGCGCACATGCAGCTTCACGGTGTCGTGGCTGATGTTGAGTGAGCGCGCGATTTCCTTGTTGCTTTTGCCTGTTGCCAGGTATTGCAGGATTTCGCGTTCGCGCTCGGTGAGCTTGACCGATTTGTCGCGCGGTTGTTCCTGGGCGCCGTATTGCAGCAGGTTGGCCAGTTTCACCGACATCGCGGGCGCCACCACCAATTCGCCCTTGGCGGTGCGGCGGATGCTGTCGACGATGTCGATCGGCTCCATGTCCTTGAGCAGATAGCCGCGCACCCCGGCGCGCAAGGCGCTCGCGAGATCTTCCTGGGCATCGCTCATGGTCAGGATGACGGCCGGCATGTCGCATCCCGCACTGCGCACGCGCTGCAACAGCACGAGGCCGCTCATCAAGGGCATGCGCAGGTCCATCACGATCAGGTCGGGCTTTTGATCGCGGATCAGTAGCTCGGCCTGGGTCGGGTCGCCGGTGGCGCCGAGCACGGTGAAGTCGCCGCTGTTCGCAAGCAACTCGGCCAGGCCGCGCCGGCACAACTGATGGTCGTCGACCAGGACGATGCGGATCGGTTCCTTCATGCAGTTTCCTCAAGATCGGGCCGCGGGGCGGGAAAGGACAAACGCACGCGGGTACCGCGTCCGGCGCAGCTTTCGAACGCGAGTTCGCCACCGATGTGGTGGGCGCGCTCGCGCATGATGTTCAAGCCGAAATGGCCGTGTTGTTCGGCGTCGGCCGGTTCGATGCCGATGCCATCGTCTTCGACTTCGAGTTCGTAGCGGTCGGCCCAGCGCGCAAGGCTCAGACGGATGGTGTTGGCGCGGGAATGCTTGGCCGCGTTGGTCAGCGCTTCGCGCGCGATGTAGAACACCTGCAATTCCTGCTCGCCGGTGATGTCGAGCGCACTGACGCGATTGGCGAATTCGATCTTCATGCCGCTCACGCTGCGCAATTCTTCGATCGTCGATTCGAGCGCCGGCAGCAGGCCGCGCGGATCCATCTCGGTGCGGAAATGCGTGATGAGTTCGCGCACCCGCGCATGCGCGACCGACAACGAGGCATTGATCTCGTCGAGATAATCCTGAGCGCGCGTGGTGTCCTGATCGGCCACCGCGCGCTGCAACAGCGAGGTGCGGATGCGCACCGAGGTCAGGTTCTGCGCGAGCGCGTCGTGGATTTCGTTGGCGAGCAGATGCCGTTCATGGGCCAGGCTCGCGACGAGCTTTTCTTCCGACGCACGGCCGTTCTGCAATGCCATGCCGACCAGTTCGCCGAGTGCGGGCAGCATCGCGAACAGCCCGGCATGGCCTTCGTCGCCCGTGCAGCCGAACAAGGTCAGGACGCCGCAGGCGCGGTCGCCATGGGTGAGCGGAATGACGCGGACCTGACCGGCCTCGGCGGAAGCCGCACCGATCGCGCGCGAGCATTTGCAGTTTTCGTCGCGGCAGACGGCGCGGTTGGTCTGGGCCGCCTCGCCGCAGGCGCCGCAGCCGTCGTCCATGATGTTCAGGCGTTGGGCAAACTCGCGCGGCACATGGGCGGCGCCGAGCAGCTTGAGGCTGCCGGCCTGCACATCGCGCACGCGCAATGTCGCCGCCTGTGCTGCACCGGTGGTGGTGATGGCGGCGAGCAGGCCTTCGAGCGGCACGCGCAAGGCAGCGTCGTGCGCCAACTCGCTGCCCGCGGCTGCTGCTGCCTGCATATGTTCAACAGCGATGCCTTGCGGCATGCGTCCCCCGTTGTCTCCGTTGCGCCTGGCCGTGGTCGGCTCGGTCTGATTCGCTAGCGCGAATTCGGCGTCTGAATTTGGGCGTCTAAAGTTTGGTGCACCGATTCTGCGCGCGAAAAAGGGCGCGCCGCAAGGATGAGAACCCGCGTATGTGCGCTCGGTCATTGATGCGCTGCGCAACGTACGCCGCGACAGGTTCGCGTAAGCACTCCCCATCTGGGTAAGCGTCCACCACCCGGCGCGGTAATAGACGTGCCCGCCCAGCTTGCGCCTAATGCGCACTGGAGACAACAGCGCCGCCCGGGGTCCGGACCGCGGGCGCGCACAACGACCTGCGCGCATGCCCAACCATCCGTTGCACGACCCGATCGCGCCGCCATTGCCGGACGCCAAGACCGAGATCAAGACCACCACGTGCTACATGTGCGCATGCCGGTGCGGCATCCGCGTGCACCTGCGTGACGGCGAGGTGCGTTACATCGAAGGCAATCCTGATCATCCGCTTAACAAAGGGATCATCTGCGCCAAGGGCTCGTCGGGGATCATGAAGCAATACTCCCCGGCACGGCTGACCAAACCGCTCAAGCGCAAGCCGGGCACCGAGCGCGGCGCCGGCGAGTTCATCGAAATCAGTTGGGACGAAGCCTTCGCGACGCTCGAACAGCGGCTCGCGCATTTGCGCGCGACCGATCCGAAAAAGTTCGCGTTGTTCACCGGGCGCGACCAGATGCAGGCGCTCACCGGCTTGTTCGCGCGCCAGTTCGGCACGCCCAATTACGCGGCCCACGGCGGCTTTTGCTCGGTGAACATGGCCACCGGGATGATCTACACCATCGGCGGCTCGTTCTGGGAATTCGGCGGGCCCGACCTCGACCGCGCCAAGCTGTTCTTCATGATCGGCACGGCCGAGGATCATCACTCGAACCCGATGAAGAATGCGCTTGCGAAATTCAAGCGCAACGGCGGGCGTTTCGTCGCGATCAACCCGATCCGCACCGGCTACGCCGCGATCGCCGATGAATGGATCCCGATCAAGCCTGGCACCGACGGCGCGTTGCTGCTCGCGATCATTCGCGAAATCATCGAACTCGGGCTGTACGACCGCGACTTCCTCACGCGGTACACCAACGCCGGCCAACTCGTGAACCAGGACGAGGCCAGCGATGAATTCGGCCTGATGGCGCGCAACGCCGAGGGCGACCTCATCAACCCATTGCGCCCGCACAACTTTTTGTGGTGGGACCGCCTGAGCAATCGCGCGGTTGCCGACCATAGCGAAGGCGCCGACCCGGCCTTGCTCGGCAGCTATACCGCGCCCGACGGCACGCCGGTGAAACCGGCCTTTCAATTGCTCGAAGAACGCGTGCGCGAATGCACGCCCGAATGGGCCGAAGGCATCACCGGCATTCCGGCCGCGACCATTCGCCGCATTGCGCATGAAATGGGCATCACCGCGCGCGACCAGAAGATCGAATTGCCGATCGCCTGGACCGACTGGTGGGGCAAGGAACACAAGCAAGTGACCGGCAATCCGGTCGCGTTTCATGCGATGCGCGGATTGGCCGCGCACAGCAACGGCTTCCAGACCATCCGCGCGCTCGCGATCCTGATGAGCCTGCTCGGCACCATCGATCGGCCGGGCGGTTTCCGCCATCGCGCGCCGTATCCGCGCGCGGTGCCGCCCAATGCACGGCCACCCAAGAGTCCGGCCTCGGTCAAGCCAAACACGCCGCTCGATGCGCCGCCGCTGGGCTGGCCCGAATCGCCCGAAGACTTGTTCGTCGATGCGGACGGGCAGCCGGTGCGCCTGGACAAAGGCTTTTCGTGGGAGCACCCGCTTTCGGCCCACGGGCTGATGCACAACGTCATCACCAACGCCTGGCGCGGCGATCCTTACCCGATCGACACCTTGTTCATGTTCATGGCGAACATGGCCTGGAATTCGTCGATGAACACCTCGCAAGTGCGCCAGATGCTGGTCGACAAGCATGCGAGCGGCGAACGCCAGGGCGAATACAAGATTCCGTTCATCGCCGTCTGCGACGCCTTCCATTCCGAGACGGTGGCCTATGCCGATCTGGTGCTGCCGGACACCACGTATCTCGAGCGCCATGACGTCATGTCGATGCTCGATCGGCCGATCTCGGAATTCGAAGGTCCGGTCGATTCGGTGCGCGTGCCCATCCTGCCGCCGCTCGGACAATGCAAGCCGTTCCAGGAAGTGCTGATCGAACTCGGCAGCCGGCTGAAGTTGCCCGCGTTCACCACGCCCGAGGGCGAGCGCAAATACAAGGACTATCCCGATTTCATCGTGCGCTACGAAACCGCGCCGGGCTCGGGCATCGGCTTTCTGGCCGGCTGGCGCGGCAAGGACGGCGAGAAGTCGATGCGCGGCGAACCCAACCCCAAGCAATGGGAGATGTACGCGCAGAACAATTGCGTGTTCGAGCATCATCTGCCGCCGTCGCATCAATACATGCGCAACTGGAATCGCGGCTACATGCAATGGGCCCAGCAGGTGGGCCTGCGTCGCGACAACGATCCGATCATCATCCATCTGTACTCGGAATTTCTGCAGAAATTCCGCCTCGCCGCGCAAGGCAAGACCAAAGGCAAACAGCCGCCCGATCATTTGCGCGAACGCGTCGCGACCTATTTCGATCCGCTGCCGTTCTGGTACGAGCCGCTCGAATCCGCGGCGGCCGATACCAAGACTTATCCGCTCAACGCGGTCACCCAGCGCCCGATGGCGATGTACCACTCATGGGATTCGCAGAACGCCTGGCTGCGCCAGATCCATGCGCACAATTATTTGTTCGTGAACACCCGCACCGCGCAGGCCGAGGGCATCGGCGATGGCGATTGGATGTGGGTCGAATCGCAATGGGGCAAGGTGCGTTGCATGTGCCGCCATTCCGAGGCGGTCGAGCCCGGCACGGTCTGGACCTGGAATGCGATCGGCAAGGCCAAGGGCGCCTGGGCCTTGAGCGAAGACGCCAACGAATCGCAAAAAGGCTTCCTGCTCAACCATCTGATCAGCGAAGAACTCGCGGCCGATCGCAGCGGCAAGCGTTTTTCGAATTCGGACCCGGTCACGGGGCAGGCCGCCTGGTACGACGTGAAAGTGCGCATCCGCAAGGCCGAGCCCGGCGAGCCCGAATACACACTGCCGCAATTCGAGCCGATGCAGACCATGCCGGGCATGAAGGCGCCGGTGCCGCGCTGGCGCGCATGGTTTGCGGGGCGCATGAACGGCAAGGCCAAGGGAGGCGGGCAATGACACAACTCGCCTTGGTCATCGACCTCAATGTCTGCGTCGGCTGCCATGCCTGCGTGACCAA
This sequence comes from uncultured Derxia sp., assembly GCA_963977835.1. GTDB lineage: Bacteria > Pseudomonadota > Gammaproteobacteria > Burkholderiales > Burkholderiaceae_E > CAXBRX01. The sequence continues at coordinate 12,712 of CAXBRX010000016.1, read as the reverse complement.
CTGCAAACAATGGAACACCTCGGGCGCGGCCGGTCCGCTGGTGGATGAGAACCCCTACGGCAAAGACCCGACCGGCACTTTCTTCAACCGGGTGCAGACCTTCGAGGTCGGCGAGTTTCCGAACACCCAGACCGTGCATTTTCCAAAGTCGTGCCTGCATTGCGAAGACCCGCCATGCGTGCCGGTCTGCCCGACCGGGGCGAGTTACAAGCGCGAGGAAGACGGCATCGTCCTCGTCGATTACGACAAATGCATCGGCTGCAAATACTGTTCATGGGCCTGTCCGTACGGCGTGCGCGAGCTCGACGAAAAACGCCAGGTCATGACCAAATGCACGCTGTGCGTCGATCGGCTCTACAACGAGAAGCTGCCCGAAGCCGAACGCAAACCTTCGTGCGTGCTGGCGTGTCCGGCGGGCGCGCGTCTGTTCGGCGATGTGCACGATCCGGCCTCGGAAGTCTCGACCGCGATCCGCGAGCGCGGTGGTTATCCGCTGATGCCCGAGCAAGGCACGCAGCCGTCCAACCATTACCTGCCGCGACGCCGCACCGAAATCCGCATCAGCGCCGACCAACTCGTGCGCGAAGCCAATCCGCTGCGCATCGACGGACGCGAGCCGATTTACGGCGAAGGCGCGCCGCTCGATGCGGATTGGGAACATTGAACCCGGAGCCAAGATGCATCCTGCGCGATCCGTATTGTTTCTGACCACCCTCATCGGCGCGGGCCAGGGCTTGTTGATGGCCCTGGTCGGCGTCGAATACGCGGCACGTTTGCACGCCGTCGGCGTCGACGGCCTGCAGGCTTATCTGCTCGCCGGCAGCGTGCTCGCGCTCGTGCTCACGGGTCTGGGGTTGATCGCTTCGTTCTTCCACTTGGGCCATCCCGAACGCGCCTGGCGCGCGGCGGCCTGTTGGCGCACTTCGTGGTTGTCGCGCGAAGTCATCGTGTTGCCGGCCTTCATGGCGGCGACTTTCGCCTATGGCGTCGCGCATTGGTTGGCGGCGCCGTTCACGCTCGCGCTCGGCGTGCTCGCGGTGGTGCTGGCAGTGCTGTTGTTCGTCTGCACCGGGATGATCTATGCCGCGGTCAAGGCGATCCGCGAATGGGCGAGCCCGCTCACGGTCGTCAATTACGCGGTGCTCGGCATGGCGTCGGGCGCCACGCTCGCGGCGGCGCTCGCAGCCTTCATTGCGCCCGGCATCGCTCCCGCATTGGCCGTGGTCGCACTCGGTCTGACTTTGTTCGGATTGATTTCACGCAGCGCGGCCCTGGTGCGCAATGCGCGGCTCGTGCCCAAGAGCAGCCTGCAGACGGCGATCGGCGTGCGCCATCCGAAGATCGTGCAAAAGGCCCAAGGCGCGATGGGGGGCTCGTTCAACACGCGCGAGTTCTTCCATGGTGCGAGCGCGGCCTACTTCAACCAGATGCGCCTGCGTTTCCTGATTCTCGGTTTCGTCGTGCCGATCGGCCTGCTCGCCGTTGGCGCGGCCTGGGCGCTCGCCGCGGCCTTCGTCGTGCAATACATCGGATTGTTCGCCGAGCGCTGGTTCTTCTTCGCGCAGGCCAATCATCCGCAAAACCTCTATTACCGGTCGATCGCATGAACGACATGGCGTCGATCGCACCGAGCCGCATGCTGGCGCGTCTGCTGGGCCTGGGCTCGAGCGCGTCGGCGGTCGCGATGACGCTCGCCATGCCCGAGTGCGCCGAGGCGGCTGAAGTGCTCGCGGGCGCGGTCGGCGGTGCCGAGGGGTCGAGCATCGTCTGGTGGTGGTGGCCGCTGGCTTTGTTCTTCGTCTGTTTCGCGCTTGGCATCGTCGCGGTGCCGGCCGGCGTGGGCGGCGGCGTCTTGTTCGTGCCCATCGTCGGCGGCTTCTTTCCTTTCCACCTCGATTTCGTGCGCGGTGCGGGTTTGCTCGTGGCCTTGGCGAGCGCGCTCGCCGCAGGGCCCGATTTGTTGCGCGCGGGCCTGGCCAATCTGCGCCTGGCCTTGCCGTTGGCATTGCTGGCCTCGGCCAGTTCGATCGCGGGCGCCATGCTCGGGCTGGCCATGCCGGCCTCGGTCGTCAACACCGCGTTGGGCGTGACGATCCTGTTGATTTCGGGCGTCATGCTGATGGCGCGCAAATCCGAATTTCCCGAAGTCGCGATCGCCGATGGCTTCTCGGCCGCCTTGCGCATGCATGGCGTGTTTCATGATGCGGGCGCAGGGCGCGATCTGCATTGGAAGGTGCATCGCACGCCGCAAGGCTTGTTGTTGTTCACCATGATCGGGGTGATCGCGGGCATGTTCGGCATGGGCGCAGGTTGGGCCAATGTGCCGGTGCTCAATCTCGTGATGGGGGCGCCGCTCAAGGTGTCGGCGGGGACGTCGAGCTTCATCCTGTCGTTGGTCGATTCGTCGGCGGCCTGGGTCTATCTCAACCGCGGCGCGGTGCTCGCCGTGATCGCGGTGCCTTCGGTGGTCGGGATGATGCTCGGCGCCAAGATCGGTGCGCGGGTGCTCAAGGTGGTCAAGGCCTCGGTGGTGCGCAAGCTCGTGATCGCGCTGCTGGTGTTCGCCGGTGCGCGCGCCTTGCTCAAAGGATTGGGAGTCTGGCCATGAGCCGTCGATTGCACCTGGTGTCGGCAGTCATCGATGCGCCGGCGGCTCCGGAGCCGCAAGAGCGCTATGCGCGCTGGCTGGCCTGGGGCACGCGCGTCGGCTTCGTGTTGCTGATCGTCGGCTTCGGCTTGTATGTGTTCGGCGCCATCGAACCGCATGTGGCGCATGGCGATCTGCCGGCCTTGTGGAACCAGCCCGTGGCGCATTATCTGAACGCCGCGCGCGTGCCCACCGGCTGGGGCTGGCTCGGCCTGGTGCATCGGGCCGACATCTTCAATCTGGTCGGCATCGCGATCTTGTCGAGTTGCTCCTTGCCGGCCCTGGCGGCGGCGCTCGCAAGCTATGCGCGTGCAGGGGACCGCGTGTTCGTGGCATTGTGCGGTCTGGAAATGCTCGTGCTCGCGCTGGCGGCTTCGAATCTGCTCGCGGTGGGCCATTGACAGTGGGCCATTGATTCACCCGATGATCCAGAACTCGACGCGCCGTCATGTCCTGACCGCCTTCATCGTCGCCTGCGCCCTGGCGCTGATGACGGGCTCGGCCATGGCCGATGCTGCCGCGCTGTCGGCCGCGCCCTGGTGGGCCTGGCCGCTGGCCTTGTTCGTCGTCTGCTTCTTTCTCGGTGTCGTCGCGGTGCCGGCCGGGGTGGGCGGCGGGGTCTTGTTCGTGCCCATCGTCGGTGGGTTCTTTCCGTTTCATCTCGACTATGTGCGCGGTGCCGGCCTGTTGGTGGCGCTGGTGAGCGCCTTGGCCGCCGCGCCCGATCTGTTGCGGCGCGGGCTGGCCGATCTGCGCCTCGCCTTGCCCATGGGCGTGCTGGCGGCCGCGAGCTCGATCGGCGGCGCCATGGTCGGCCTGGTGCTGCCCGGCGATGTGGTGCAGATCGCTCTCGGCGCGACCATCCTCGCGATCGCCGCGTTGATGCTGCTCGCGCGGAACACCGAGTTTCCGTCGGTGCCGCACCCCGACCGGCTGGGCGTGGCGTTGGGTCTGCATGGCGTGTTCGACGACGCGGCCAATGAGCGTCAGGTGCCTTGGCAGGTGCGTCGCACGCCGTTGGCCTTGCTGCTGTTTCTCGTCATCGGGTTTCTGGGCGGCATGTTCGGCGTCGGGGCGGGCTGGGCCAATGTGCCCACGCTCAATCTGCTGATGGGCGTGCCGATCAAGGTCGCGGCCGGTACCAGCGGCCTGATTCTTTCGGTCGCGAGTTCGTCGGCCACTTGGTATTACCTCAATGAAGGCGCGATCGTCCCCTTGATCGCCGCGCCGGCGATCGCCGGCATGATGCTCGGTGCGCGCGTCGGCGCCCGCTTGTTGTATGTGCTGCGCGCATCGGTGATCCGCAAGATGGTCATCGGCCTGTTGTTGTTTGCGGGTTTGCGCGCGCTGCTCAAAGGACTGGGAGTCTGGCCATGACCGAGAAGCCCGGCCCACACCGCGACCCGGTGTCCGCCGCAGCCCCGGAACAGGCTGTGCGCGATGCCGCCTTGCAGGCGCGCTTGCGCTATGCGCGCGTGGTCGAGATCGGCACCTATCTCGGGATGGCGCTGCTGGCCCTCGCTTTTCTCGCGTATGCCCTCGGCTGGGTGCGGCCCATGGTGCCGCTCGAGGCGATGCCGGGGCTGTGGGCGCATCCGGTCGCCGATTATTTGCAGCGCTCGGGTCTGCCCACGGGATGGGGTTGGTTGCGCTTTTTGAACCATGGCGATGTCGCGACCCTGATCGGCATTTCGGTGCTCGCCGCAGTCTCGCTGGTGGCTTTGCTGGCCGTCCTGCCCTTGTATCTGAAACGGCGCGACTGGATCTATGTCGGGTTCACGGGCGCAGGTTGCCTCGTGCTGATCGCCGCGGCATCGTCGTGGATCGGCAGTTGAATCATTTCGCGCAAAGGAGCATCGACGTGCCCAACGGATTCCAGCGCATTTTGCTCGCCACCGAGCACACCGAATTCGACCAGGGTGCCGAGCGCGTCGCGCTCGAACTGGCGCGGCATTGCGCCTTGCCGTTGCGCGTGGTGCGGCCTTTGGTCAGCAATCCCGAATACGAAGCGCTGGCGCCGGCCGTGGCCGAGCGGGCCGCGCGCGAAGCGGCCAAGGGCATGGATGAATTGCGCGCTCAGGCGCAAGGCGTGGGTGTCGAACTCACCGTCAAGGTGCGCTCGGGCGAAGAGCCGTGGCGCGAAATCGTCGACGAGGCGGTGAGCGCGCAGGCCGATCTGCTCGTCACCCGGCGGCGTGGCAAGCGCAGTTGGCTCGCGCGCTTGTTGGTGGGCGAGATGGTGTCCAAGGTGGTCGGCCATGCGCCATGTCCGGTGCTGATGGTCCCGCGTGCCGCGCACATGTGGACCGGCGGTGTGCTGGCAGCCGTCGATGGATCGCCGATTTCGGCGCATGTGGCCCAGGCCGCGGCCGTGGTCGCGCAGCGCTGCAACGCGCCGCTCACGATCGCTTGCGTGGCGGCGAGCGAAGCGCAGGCCGAAGTCGAGCGTGCCCAGGCGGCCATCTTCGAGGCGAGCGCCGCTGCCACTGCCGCAGGCGCACTCAAGGTCAACGGACGTCTGCTCGCCGGCACGGTCCACGAACATCTGCTGGCCGCAGCCGATCCGAAAGATTTGATCGTCATCGGCCGGCATGGGCATACCGCTTTGCATGGCACGGCGCTCGGCGGCACGGTGCACAAGGTGATCGGCCTCGCGGTCGGGCCGGTGCTGGTCGTCAAATAAGCCTGCGCAAAAAAAAAGCGCGGGGCCTGGCCGGCACCCGCGCTTTTCTTTTCTGTTCGCTGTCGTCTAGAAGCGCATGCCCCAGGCGATGCCCAGCGAGTTCTCGTACATCTGGATCTTCTCGGTGCCGCCATTGCCCGGTCCGAACAAGGCCGGGCTGTTGAACATCGAAGGCCCGGTCACCGATTCCTTCGCCGCGTGCATGTAGGCCATGGTGATCGCGGAGTTGTTGCCCAGGTCGTAGGTCATGCCCAGGGTGTAATGGTCGCGCACCACGCCCGGGGCGAGGATGTTGAAGGTCACGTCCTGTGCGCGGATCGGGTTGTCGCCATGGTTGTAGCCCGCGCGCAAGGTGAGTTGCGGGTTGTACTGCCATTGCACGCCGAGCTTGTAGACGTTGACGTCCTGCCAGCCGAAGCCGGGCCCGTTGGCCGAGCCCATCGGCGCCTGATTGCTGCTGGCATTGCTGACCGCCGCCACATCGGTGTAATTGATGCGTTCGTAATCGAGCGCCACCAGCCAGGCCGGCGCCACCTGGAACGAGGTGCCGAGCGCGAAATGCGAGGGGATGTCGAAATCGCCGCCATCGGCGAACAAGCCCTTGTATTTGTCGAACTTGCTCATCGACATCTTCGACGTGTATTGCGCACCGACATTGAAGCCCGGCTGAATCTGGCCGTAATAGCCCACGCGGATGCCCCAGCCGGTCGACGAATCGGTGCCCTTGTTGGTCACATAGCCGGGCGCGCCGGTGAAGGGCGGAAAGCCCGGGGCATTGTCGAAGGCTTGCAGGCCTTCGGCCTTGAAGCGCTGGTAGCCGAACAAAGGCGCCACGCCGATCGAATGCGAAGGATGGAACTTCCACGAGAAGGTCGGCGCGATGATGAGCTGTTCGAGATTGACGCCGAGCCGCCCGCCGCCGCACAAGCCGTTGTACGTCGTGCCCGGCGCGCCGCAACTCGTGTTGGCGCCGGGGTAGTCGGTGTTCATCCCGCCGTTGCCATAGACCGTGAGGCCGACCGCCATGTCCGGATTGAGCATGCGGTTGTAGCCGAACTCAGGCAGGAAGAAGTTGGTGCTGTCGCTGTCGGCAGAAAAGTCGAGCGCGCCGCCCATGCTGCCGCTGCGCTCGGCCTTGCGCTTGGGACTGAACCAATCCACGCCCACGTCCAGATGGCTGCCGACCCAGACCATGGTGGCCGGATTGTTGGCGCCACCGAAGGCGTCCTGGGTCATCGCAACCGAGGCGCCGCCCATGCCTTTTGCGGTCATGCCGTAGCCGTGCGTGAAATAGCCGTTGGTGGCGTAGGCGGCGGGCGTTGCACAGGCGCACGCGGCCAGCGCGCTCCAGGCAAGCACGCGAGAGGACTTCTTCATGCTGTCTCCTTGAGGGTGTGGGTGTGCGGCGAAGTCGCCGCGTGCGCTTTGCGCTGTAGTTGTTGTTGCTTCAAATGAACAGGCAGATGTCGGTATCGCCGGCAAAGCCCATGAAAGTCGAGGCGCCGCCGTATTCCACCTGATCGATGAATTCGCTTTTCTCGAACTCGAACAGATCGACCGTCATCTGGCAGGCGATGAATTTCACATCGGCTTCGAGGCACAGGTCGCGCAATTCTTCGAGCGATGCCACCCCCTTCGACTTGATCTTGTTCTTCATCATCATGGTCGCCATCGATTCCATGCCGGGCAGCATCTGCACCATGACGGGCATCGGCACCGGCATCGGCATGGCCGGATTGGCGAGCGGGCTGATCTTCACCGACGACAAGTCCTTGCGCAGCAATTGCAGACCGTAGAAGGTGAAGAACACCTGGACGTCGTAGCCCAGGGCCGCGGCGGTCGAGGCAAGGATGAAGGGCGGGTACGCCATGTCGAGCGTGCCCTTGGTGGCGATGATCGCCATCTTCTTGGTGGCCATGAAAATCTCCGAGACAGCAATGAAAGCGGTTGGGTCCGCGCGCCGCGGACCGAGCCGTGGTGGGACGCGGCCTCAGCCCTTGCGCAGGAAGAAGACGTATTCCTTGCCGTTCTCTTCCTTCGCGATGAGCGGGTTGCCGGTCTGCTCGGCGAAGGCTTCCATGTCCTTGAGCGAGCCCACGTCGGTCGAGGTGACCTTGAGGACCTGGCCTGCGCTCATGTCGTTGAGAGATTTCTTGGTCTTGACGATGGGCAGGGGGCATGAAAGCCCGCGTGCATCGAGTTCCTTGTCGAAGTTCATGCTGCGTGTCTCCTGGGGCGAAATCTGGTGTGGTGTCGTGGGCCAGTGCCGCGCAAAGACCCCGCTCGCTCGACGCCATTAGGCGCAATCACAGTATCGAGCGTCTATCACCGCCATGGGTAACGGCATGTCACCCACATGGGTAAGGCCGCACCGGCGTACCGGTCTGCGGCGGCGCAACCGGTGTGCGCCGCACGCATACTCCCCGTGCGGATAGCCCGCCGCGGCAATGGCGTGCCGCGATTGCGCGCGCGCACAATCGCCGCTTAGCTGCTAAAGGACGTCCATGGCTTACATCGCAGACCAATGGCATGAACTCGATGCGTTGCGCGTCAAGCTCGACCACCACCCCGTCTACGGCGCGCTACGCAGTCTCGACGATCTGCGTTGCTTCATGCAGCACCACATCTATTCGGTGTGGGACTTCATGTCGCTGGTCAAGACCTTGCAATCGGCCATCGCGCCGGTGCGCGTGCCCTGGGTGCCGGTGGCCGATCCAGCGGTGCGGCGCTTCGTGAACCAGCTCGTGCTCGAAGAAGAATCCGATCTCGGCGGCCCGGTCGATGATGGCGAGCATTTCCTGAGCCATTTCGAGCTGTATTGCGGCGCGATGCGCGAGATCGGCGCCGACCCGCAACCGGCACTCGATTTCATCGCCTGCGTCGCGCGGTCCGGCATCGATGCCGCGCTCGACCTGCCCGGCATTCCGGCGCCTTCGCGGACCTTCATGCGCACCACGTTTTCGCTGGTCGATCTCGAGCGCCCGCATCTGGCCGCGGCCGCGCTGGCGCTCGGGCGCGAGCACATCATCCCGACCATGTTCCGCAGCTTTCTGCGCGACATGGGCATCGCAGAGTCCGACGCGCCGATGTTCCATTTCTACCTGCATCGGCACATCCATCTCGATGAAGACTTGCATGCGCCTTTGTCTTTGCGCCTGCTCGATCATCTATGCGCGGGCGATGCCGAACGCATTGCACAGGCGCGCAACGCCGCCCATGCTGCGCTCACCGCAAGGCTGGCGTTCTGGGACGGTGTCGCGCAGGCCATCGCCGGCGGCGCCCATCTGGCACGCGCCGCATGAACCCGGCCGCAGGCATGTCGCGTCGCGTGATTCCGATCCGCGCGGTGGCACGCGACGCCTCAGCGGCCGAACCGGCCGCCAGCGCTTGCGAAGACGTCGAGGAGGCGTTTGCCTTGCTCGTCTATGGCGAGACCATGCTGCCCGAATTTGCCGAAGGCGATGTGATCATCGTCGAGCCCGACGGGCGCCCGTGCGACGGCAGTTATGTGGTGGCGCGCTGCGCGGGTGAATGGGCCTTGCGGCAATTGGTCGAGCGCGACGGCCGGTGGTGCTTGCATGCGCTCGATGCGCGCATTGCCGATGTCGGTCTGGCCGCATGGTCGGATGTGCGCGGCGTCGTCATCCAGAAGCGGCCCGCGGGACGGCGCCGGGCCAGCGTTTCCTACGTCTGAGCTTGTGGCTGCTCAGGCCAGCGGCGGCAGGCCGTCGGCTTGCCATTGGTCCTGCCAGGCGCGCCACCAGCCTTGGGTGTTGATCGCGGTATGGCGCGGATCGAGTTTGCCGAGCGCGGCCAGGGAGGCGGTGTATTGCGCATCGCCGAGCTGGATCTGGGCCCAGGCGTAGGCGCCGCTGTCGGTCAGGTTCAGCACCTGGGCCAGTTCGACATAGCGCGCGAACAAGCGCAATTCCTCATGGCTCAGATCGGCATCGCGCGCCTGACGGTTCTCCATCATGGCCACGACGCGCTGATAAATCTCGTGGAATTCGGGCGCCAGTTCGCGTTGCGTATGCGTGAAGGGCGTTGTTGCAGACATCGTGTGACGGCCTCGACAATTCGCCTTGGTGGAGGGCTGGCCATGACCGACCGGCACACCATGCGGCATGATGAATGCTTCGAGTCTGCACGGGTCGGGGCCGTCTGGATAGTCGGAAGATGACGAAAATTTGCTGGCTTTTCCGAATCACGGGACGCGTGCAAGGCGTCGGCTACCGCGCCTGGTTCGAGCGCGAGGCCACGGCGCGCGGCTTGAGCGGCTGGGTGCGCAACCGCATCGACGGCAGCGTCGAAGCTACGGCCTGCGGCGCGCCCGAGGCCTTGGCTGAATTGCAGGCGCTGGCCCGGCGCGGGCCGCCTGCCGCACGCGTCGACGCGGTGCAATGCACCCAGACACCCGCCGACCCGGCCGGCGCCGGTTTTCGCTGCCTGCCGACAGCCTGACCCCGGGCTGGGCCTGGGGTACCATGGCGCCCCTCGCGCGATTCCATCCTGACTGCGCGCCTTCATTACGAAACAAGATCATGAGACGACTGCGTCGCAACGAACGGCCAGGCGCCGCACGCGGCGGCAATGCGCTGGTGCGGCTGGCGACCAGCGCGGCCACGGCGGGCAGCAAGCTCGAGACCCAATACTGGGATGCCCGCCTGACCGAGGCCGTGCGCCCTTTGCTGACCGCCACCGGCCAGCACACCATCGAAGCCGCGCTCGACCGCCTTTGGACCGCCAATGGCCGCGGCTATGACCTTCTTGCCGACGTGGTCGAATCGACGATCGAAGTCGGTTCTATCGCGCGCGACGCGGGCGGATTCGACACCTTGATGTTCATCGTGCCGGCGCTGGCGTGGTCGCACACCCGCATCGCGCATGGGCCGATGCGCCAGGCCGACCTCGACGCGCTGGTCGACCGACCGGAGCTGCGCGCGCGCCTCGCCGAGGATCGCGCGCTGCGCGTCTACGCCGGCTACGACCCCACCCGCGTCGACCTGCACATCGGCCACTCGGTCTCGATCCGGAAACTGCGCCAGTTCCAGGACCTGGGGCACAAGGCCGTGTTGATAATCGGCGATTACACCGCCCGCATCGGCGACCCCTCCGGGCAGAACGCCATGCGCCCCATGCTCACCGACGAGCAGATCGCGGCCGTCTGCGGCGAGGCCAAGTCCGCCGGCCTCCGCGTCATGGTCCACGCGCACTCGAAGGAGAGCGTGACGGCGAGCACGAAGGCGGGCTGCACCGAGATCACGCACGGCGTGTTCGTCGACCAGGCCGCGCTCGACCTCATGGCGAAGACGGGCACCTGGTTCCAGCCGCAATGCTCGCTCGTCTTCAGCAACTACCTCGACAATCGCGCCAAGTACGACGGCATCGGCAACTACAACGCCGAGGGCTTCGCCGCGATGGAAAAGGCGCTGCCCCTCGCGGCCGAGGCCATCCGCAAGGCGCTCGCCACGCCGGGGCTGAAGATCACCTACGGCACGGATGCGGTGGCCGGCGCGCACGGACGCAACGCCGAGGACATGGTCTGCCGCGTGCAGAAGTCCGGCGAGACGCCGATGCACATCATCGTATCAGCGACGTCCGTCACGGCCGAGTCCATGGGGCTCGGCGCGAAGATCGGCTCACTCGCCGCGGGCTACGAAGCCGACGTGATCGCTACCGACGGCGACCCGACTGCCGACATCACCGCCGTGCGCCGCGTGAGCTTCGTGATGAAGGGCGGCAAGGTGTACCGCAACGACGGGAACAAGTAACAACTGCTGCGATTGACGGCGAACGGGGGACGGAAGACGGTTAACCGTCCCCCGTGACCTGTTAATCGCAGGTGTCGTTGCCGTTATCGTTCCGGTAGCCCCGCCAGGAAATCCCGGAAGTAGCTCCCCCACACGGCCGGCAGGCTGTGCGTGCCGTGGCCGCGCGTCTGCTCGCTGATCGGGATCAGCACGAACTTCGCGTTCTTCAGCTTCGCGAGGTACGGCTCCACGTTGTTCAGCTCGGGCGGGTTCACGAAGTCGTCCGCCGAGTTGATGTGGAGGATCGGCGCCTTGATCGCGTCAAGATGCTTCGACGGGTCATAGTCCCGCGACGCGTCGAAGTACCAGATCATGTTGTTCGGGTCCGTGCGCGACGCGCCGTTTGCGATCGTCCGCCGGATGGACGCGTCCGCGGAATCGCGCGTCGGCGCCTGCTTGTGGTTGTTCAGCGGCGCCGTGCCCATCACCCACAGGTAGCCCTGGGCCGCCTCCATCCCCTTGAGCGGCTTCGTGTATTCGCCGCCGTTGTAGTCGGGATCGGTGCGCAGCGCGTCCATGATCGCGGTGCGGATCATCCGGTTGCGGCCCACGAGCGGCGTCGGCGCGCAGGCGAGCGGCACCGCGCCGTCCATGAAGTCGGGGTACGTGTACAGGAACACCCACGAGTGCATGCAGCCCATGGACGTGCCCATCACGAGGCGCAGGTGGTTCACGCCGAGGCCTTCGGTGAGCATCAGGTACTGCAGCTTCACCATGTCGTCGTACGTGTAGTGCGGGAACTTCGCGTGCAGCCCGTCACTGGGCTTCGGCGACTGCCCGTGGCCGAGCTGGTCGGGCAGGATGATGTAGAACGTCGTCGTATCGAGCGGCTGGCCCGGACCGTACAACTCGCCGGCCCACCCGCGCCCCACGAACGTGCCGCGGCCGGTGCCACCCGTACCATGGCCGATCAGCACGGCGTTTCGGACGATGCCCTTCGCATCCTTCCGCGGCGTGCCGATGGTGGTGAAGTGGATCTTCACTTCGGGGAGGGTCTCCCCGGTGGTGAAGCGGAAATTCTTCGCGACGTAGTCCGCCTGCGTGCCCTGCGCGGAAAGCGCGGTCGCGGCGAGTGCGGTCAGCAGGAGGGCGCGCATCGGGTCCTCAGGCAGGGGTGCAGCGGACAATCTACTTCCCCGGGCCGCTGTAGGCCTTTCCCCGGCCCCGACGGGTCGCCACGCGCGCATCATATTGAAGAGTCTCCGGCCCCGGTCCATGACAGCCACCACCAGCACTCCGCCCAACGTCCCGGTCTGGGACGATGGCCACGGGCCGACCCTCCCGGTCCTCGAGGGTGATCATACCGCTAACGCCTGCGTGATCGGCCTCGGTGGTTCGGGCCTGACCTGCATCGAGGAGATCCTGTCGCTCGGCGGCAGTGTGATCGGCATCGATGCCGTCAGCCTCACCGCTGGCGCAGCCGGCCGGAATGGCGGCCTCCTGGTGTCCGGCACTGCGGACTACCATCACGACCTCGTAGGCCAGGTCGGTCGTGACCGCGCGGTGGCGATCACGCGCCTCACCGTCGACGAGATGGAGCGCCTCGCCGAGCAGGCGCCGGACGCCGTGCGT
>CAXBRX010000015.1:0-20091 GCA_963977835.1 uncultured Derxia sp. | reverse complement strand
CTGCCAACTGCGGCAAGCGAGCCAGACCACGAGGAATTGCGCGATTGCAGCGGCAAAGTCGGCGCCCGCGAACACGCCCACCACCCCGAGCAACAGCGCGACGACCAACGGCACCTGCGCGGAAAACCGCTGCACCAAGCTCATTCGCGGTCCCCCGCGAGGCCCATCGGGCGCAGCGCCAGCACGAGCACCATCAGCAAATACGGCAGCGCGCCGGCCAGACGCGCGATGTCGATGCCCGCGACGCTGGCCGTGGAGGCCGCGCTGAAGACTTGTACCGCGGCTACGGCCAAGGAAGCGATCAAGGCGCCGATCAAACTGCCCAGACCGCCGATGACGATGATGACGAAAGCCAGGCCGGTGACGCTCGCAGCCATGGCGGGTTCGATGACGAACAGATTGCCGCCGAGCACACCGGCCAAGCCTGCCAAGGCGCAACTCGCGCCGAACACCAGCGCATGCACACGCGGCAAGGGCACGCCCAGCGCGCCGACCATGGCCGGATTCGACAAGGCGGCGCGCAACACCAGCCCGACGCGGGTCGCGCGCAAGACGATCGCGAGCACGATCAGCACGCCCAGCGCGATTGCCACGCTGGCCGCGCGCGTCGCGCCGATCTGCACGCCAAGCACCGACCAATTCGTCTGTGCCCAGGCCGCGGGCGTGTAGGCATCGAGCACATTGCGGCCCCACACCAGGGTGATCGCCTCGGAAATGACATAGCCGATGCCGCAAGTGGCGAGCAATTCAGGCAGATGGCCGCGCGCGCGCACGCGTTGCAACACCAGGCGTTCGATCGCGATGCCGAACACGCCGACCGCGAGCGGCGCAACGCACAGCGCGGTCCAGAAGCCCGCGACTTGCGCGATCTGCCAGCCCAGATAGGCGCCGAGCGCATACAGCGCGCCATGCGCGAAGCTCAGCACGCCCATGAGGCCGAAGGCCACCGTCAAGCCCGACGACAGCAAGAACAGCAGCAGTCCGAACGTCAGGGCGTTGATCGCGTTGACGAGAAACCAATCCATCGCGCGCCGACGCTCTCAGTCGTCCGCAGCGAGATCGTTCGGGAACAGGACGTCGGTGTACCCGAAATGCGAGAAATCGCGGATACGCATCGGGTAAAGCATGCCGATCAGATGGTCGCATTCATGCTGGACCACGCGCGCATGAAAATCCGAGACCGTGCGATCGATCGGATCGCCGTATTGATCGACGCCGCGATACCGCAGATGACGGTAGCGCGGCACCACGCCACGCAGCCCCGGCACGCTCAGGCAGCCTTCCCAATCTTCCGCCATCGCCTCGCCGATCGGTTCGAGCGTCGGGTTGATGAGGATGGTCGGCGGCACCGGCGGCGCGTCCGGATAGCGCGCAATGGCGTCTCCGGTGCCAAAGACGACCACCTGCAGATTGACGCCGATCTGCGGCGCGGCGAGCCCGGCCCCGTTGGCGGCATGCATGGTGTCGAACAAATCGACGATGAGCGCGTTCAGTTCGGGCGTATCGAAAGCGGTCACGGGTTCGGCCTGACGCAGCAGGCGCGGATCACCCATGCGCAGGATGTCTCGGATGGTCATGGTGGAGTCAGGCGCGAAAGCAAACCGGTATTGTGCTGCATGCGGGCCGGGCTTTCAGCGCCGAGGCGTGCCGAAGCGCGCCCGCAAACGCCAGGCCGCGGCGAACGCGATGGCCGCAATCAGCGCCGAAACCACCAACGCGGCCCGCTCGCCCCAATGCGCGATCAGCACCGCATAGGCGAGCGGTGCCGCGGCCGAGACGATGAAACTCGGGGCGAGCAGCCGCCCGACGAGACTGCCGTAGACCCGGACATCGAACAGCACCAAAGGCAGGCTGCCGCGCGTGATGGTGATGAGCCCATTGCCGGCGCCGTAGGCAAACGCGAAGACCACGGCGAACACCAGCCATTGCCCGCTGAACAAGCCACCGAGAAAACACAACGGCAGCGCGGCGATGGCGCCCAGATTCAGATCGAGCGGATGCAATCTGGCGCCGAAGACCAGCTCGGCCAGACGCGCCGATGATTGTCCGACACCGCGCAAGGCGGCGATGGTCACCGCTGTCGTCGCAGCCAGGCCGAGGCCACCCAGCACGCCGATCATGTGGGCCGACATGGCCGAATTGAGAAAGTTGGTCAGCACGGCGATGAGTGCATACAGCCCGCCGGCCAGACGTTGCGCCTCGGGCGTATCGGCGAGCGGGGCCGGCATGGCCTGCACCGCGGCGGCATCAGCCGTGTAACGGCCGCGCGGAATCAGCAGATGCACGAGCACGGTCGAGAGCGCGAAGCCCGCATAGCACCAGAGCGCGCCGCGCCAGCCATAGGCCGCACCGAGCGCATGGCCGAGCGGCCAGAAAGTGGTCGAGGCCAGGCCGCCGGCGAGCGTGATCTGCGAAATCGGCCTGCGCGCGGCGGGCCCGTACAAACGCGCGAGCGCCGCGAACGCGGCGTCGTACAAGGTGCAGCGCATGGCCAGCCCCAGCACACCCCAGGCGAGGTAGTACTCAATCAGGCCATGCGCGCTGGCAAGCCAGGCACAGCCAAGCGCCGTGAGCACCGAGCCCGCCACCATGACCGGCCGCCCGCCCTGGGTGTCGATGCGCCGCCCGACCCAGGCCGAGCACAGCCCCATCACCACGAGCGCAAACGAAAAGCCGCCGTAGACCCAGGCTGCACTCCAGCCGAAATCGGCCGCGATCAGCGGCCCGAAGCCGCCGATCAGGTAATAGCTGATGCCCCAGCAGACGAGTTGCGAATAACTGAGGGCCAGAACGACACGCCGAGCGATCATGGCGCCCAGCGTATCTCAGGATGGCCCGAGAGACGCTGGGTAAAACCATCAGGCCGCGCCGCGCGACCCAGACGCGGTCAGCGTCGGGTGATGGTCTGCGTGACCGGATACCCGCCCATGGTGCCGCCGCCGTAGACCCCGGTCATGCAGGCTGCGCCCATCATGCCGCCGGGCGCGCAATCGCCGTAGACCAGGCTGTTGATCTGGGCCGCATTCAAGGCCGCGGTCGGATCGGCCGGGTTGACGTAAATGGTGATGAAGGAATTCGCCGTGGCCGCGTTGTAGGCGGTCGGGAAGCCGTAGTAGATGCCGATCTCGGTATCGGCAAAGCCGCCGGGCCAGAAAGTGTTGACGGTGTTGAGCGCAAAGCTCGACACCAAGAGGCCGCCATCCGCAGTACTCACCGACGACAACTGATGGACGATGGGCACCGTGGTCATTGGGGTGGTGCCCGAGCCGGTCATCGATTCGGTCAGGCTGCCGGCGAGTTCGGACACCGTGCCGGTGGTCGAATCGAGCTTGAACGTGCCGGTGAAGATCGAATCATTGGGCTGAGTATCGGGCTCGAAGAAGCGTGTGGTGACCGCGAAATTGGTCAGCACATGCGCGGGGTCCGAGGCGCTGCCGGTGCCGAGCGCGTTGGTCGCACTGACCGCAAAGGCATACCCGACGCATCCGGCAACCGGGCAATTGATGGTGATGGGCAAAGCGCTGGCGCTGGCTGACAAACCGCTCGGCGTGGAAACGACCGTATACCCCGTGATCGGGCTGCCGCCCGCAGACGTCTGGGTCGCGCTGACCACGACGCTGTTGCTGGTGCTGCCGAGCGTGGCCGTCACGCCTTGCGGCACGCCGGGCGCGGTGGTCGAACTGTCGGGCGCGACGGTCAAGGTGAGCGTCGCCGTAGGCGCCGGATCGAAACTCCCATTGCCGGCTTGGTCGGCGGCGATCGTGCAAGTGCCGGCCGTGAGATCGGTGACCAGACCGCTCGCCGCGTCCACGGTGCAGACCGCGGGTGTTGTCGAACTGAAGCGCACCGCCAGCCTGGAACTCGCACTGGCGGTGACGGTGGTCGTTCCGTAAAGCGTCAGGCTGGGCGCGGTGCCGAAGGTGATGGTCTGGGTGCGCACCGCGAGCACGGGCACGGTCAGGGTGGCGCGCACCGGCGCGTAATGCGCATTGCCGGTCTGGCGCGCTTCGATGACGCAATCGCCGGCGGCCAGACCGGTCGCCACGCCGGTATCGGCGGCGACCGAACACAAGGCCGTGGTCTGGCTGGTGTAGCTCAAGCTCAGACCCGAGCTCGCGCTGGCGCTGATTTGCGCGGTGCCACCAACCGTCAGGATCGGCGCGGCGACAAACGCGATGCTTTGCGGCGTGGCATCGATCGCTGGTCCATCGCTCCCGCCGCCACAGGCTCCAAGGCAGGCCGCGGCGAGCGCGAGCAGGCTGTGTTGCAGGCCGGTTTTCAAGGACGCGCGGTGCGTCTTGCGTTCAGTCTTGCTCATCAATTTTTCTCCAGACGGCTGCGATCAATACCGCACGGTCAAGGCCAGATCGATCGACCGGCCGCGCCCGGGTATGCCCACGCCCCAGGGCGGCGCACCGGCGCCGGAACTCATCATCGTGGCGCCCTGCCCCACATAGGCACCGCCGAGCGGCAGCGTGTAGGCGCGGTCGAAGACATTGCTCACCGAGACATCGAGCCGCACACGCGTCCATTCATAGCTGCTGCGCAAATCGAGCAAGCTGTAGCCCGCGGTCGTGGTTTCGTTGCGCACTTGCGAGACGCGCGTCTTGGCCGTCACCAGCCGCAAGTCGGCGGCATTGACCCACGCGCCCAGCGTTTGCGTGAGGGTCAGCTTCGCGTTCAGCGGCATCTGGTGATACAGGTCGTCGTGCGACGTGCGGTTGATGCCGCGCACGTAATTGACCACGCCGTCGAGATCGAGCGTGCCCCAGGCATGGCCGCGATCGAGCGTCAGCCGGCCGGAAACATCGAAGCCGCCCAGACGCGCCGATTGATTCGCGTAGCGCAGATAGACGAAATCGGCGGTCTCGGCCAGGTTGGCCGCGCCGCGGCACATGCTGCTCGCGCAGCGCACCGCGTCGATGTAATCGTCGACGACCGTGTAATACGCGTTGAGCTTGAAAGCCCAGGCGTCGTTCTTCGCATCGCGCCAATCGAAGCTCGCGCTCGCGGTATGCGCGACCTCGGGCTTGAGGTCCGGATTGCCGATGTAGCCGTTGCCGTCGCCCACGAAATTGTTCATGTTCGAGGCCATGGGCTGGGTCGACCACGGATAACGCTCGTACAGATTGGGCGAGCGCGTCTTGCGTGCAAAGCCGCCTTCGACGGCGAAGCCATCGTTCACCGCATAGCGCGCGAGCGCGGTCCAATCCCAGTTGTGATCGGTACGCTTGCGATCGAGCGCATTGAACGCCGCCGCGTCGTCGGCCCACATCGGATCGGCGTTGTAGCCCTGCACCGGCCCGGTGTCGGCCTTGACGGTATTGAAACGCACGCCCGCATTGGTGCTCCAACGTGGGTTCCAGCGTGCTTCCCATTCGCCGAACACGCCGGTGCGCACGCGCGTGCCGTCATCGATGTTCCAGAAGGTGTTGGGCGCCATGCTGCCGATGCCGACCGCTGGCCACCAGTCGTACAGCCAATAATTCTGGTAATCGATGCCGACGCGAAGTACATCGGCCTCGGACAGGTTGAAGTCCCCTTCGACCAGGCCGCCGCGGGTGCGGCTTTTGGTCAGCATGGGCATGCCGGTGCCGTAGAAATACCGGTCGGGCCCCATGTCCATTTCGTGATTGACCTTCTGGTCGAAGGCGCGCGCCTTGAGCTCGCCCCAGTCGTAGCGCCCGGTGTAGCGCAGATTGAGCTGGGTGCTGTCATTGCCCGTCATGTCCATGCGCTGGTTCGGGTAGAGCTCGTAGGCGATGTGTTGCTTGCCCGCGCTCAATTGCAGCAAATGCCGATCGAGCTTGCCCGACAGCGTGATTTCCTGGTTCTCGGTCTTGTAGGCCGAGGACCCGACTTCATCGCCATCGAGCCAGCCGCGGCCGAGTGCCGCCGGTCCGGCCGGCTTGAAGTCATTGCCAGCGCGATAGTTGCGCGCTTGCGCGCTCGAGCCGGTGTACGACAAGGCGAAGGCCTGCCCGGCCAGATCGGCGCTCGCATCGGCACCGCGCGCGCTGCCGTTGCTGCGAAAGAAACCCCGCACCTGGGCCGCCACGAGTGCCTTGCCGTCTTCGCCCGCGAATTGCGGCGGCTTGGAAACGATCTGGATCGTGCCGCCCAGGCTGTCGCCACCGGCGCTGACCGGCGTGATGCCGGCATAGACCTTCACGGTTTCGACCCGGGTCGCATCGACATACGACAAGGGCGAATTCATGTGATTGGGGCAAGCCGCCATCAGGTCCATGCCATCGATCTGCACCCGTACCCGATCGTCGGCCAGGCCATGCACGACCGGCAGGCTCGACACGCCGCCCGCCTCGTACAGACTCACGCCCGGCAGACCATCGAGCAGCTTGGCGCTGTCGCTCGTGACGACGCTCTTGCCGCCGCGCTTGCCGCCGGGCGCGGTCTCGACCGACGGCATGTTGGGCTTGGCGGTGACGGTCACCGGATCGAGGATGGTGGCTTCTTCGGCCAGCGCCGCGAGCGGCGCAGCCAGCAGCAGCGCGCACGCGGCGGCCACCGGGGTCTTGTGCAGAAAGGTCTTGCGCATCAGGTGCCCGCTCGTTCAAAAGGATCGGAATAACGCGGATTGGTGATGAAGGACTCGTCGGTCAGCGTCTTCAGGAAGGCGATGATCGCGGCCTTGTCTTCGGCGTTGAGCGTGATCTTGTCGATGCGCGGGTCCTTGAACGGATTGCTGCGCCCATCGCCCTTGTAGCGACCGCTCGTCACGTTGCGGCCATGGCCGGCGTAGAAATCGAGCACGTCTTCGAGCGTCGCGATCGAGCCGTCGTGCATGTAAGGCGCGGTCAGCGCGATGTTGCGCAGGCTGACGGTGCGGAACTTGCCGGCGTTCGACGCGGGTTGCGGCATCACGCCGAGCAGGCCCGGGTTGTCGTCGGGGTAAGCGCCTTTGCCGTCCACGTTGTACAGCCCCGTGTTGTGGAAGGGCGTGGGCACCTTGTCCGACTTCGCATGCATCGTCTGGTCGGAGAAATTGAAGCCGCTATGGCAGGTCGAGCATTGCGCCTGCTCGCTGAAGAACAGCGCGCGGCCTTTCTCTTCCTGCGCGGTCAGCGTCGCCTTGCCGGCCTGGGCCTGATCGAACTTCGAATTGCCCGAAATCACCCCGCGCTCGAAGGTCGAGATCGCCTTGATGATGTTCATGAAGTTGATCGGATCGGCATCGCCCGGAAACGCTTCGGCGAAGCGCTGCCGGTAATCGGCATCGTCCTTGAACCGGGCGATCACCGCGGCCTTGTTCTCGTCATTGATGCCGAGTTCGACCGCGAGGTTCTCGACGAACATCGGGACCACGGCCTGGATTTCGAGCGAATGCTGGGACGGGTTGTCCCAGGTCAGCGTGGGGTAGTAAGCCACGTTGGCAATGCTCATCGAACTGCGCGCGGTCTGGTCGCCGGTCGAGCCGGTGGCGAGAGCGCGGCCGTCGGTGAAGGCCAGGCGCTGCAAATGGCAAGACCCGCAACTCATGCTGGCATTGCCCGAGAGGCGCTTGTCGAAGAACAGATGGCGCCCAAGTTGAAATTTGACTTCCGACATCGCGTTGTCGGCCGGCACATAAGGCTCGGGAAAACCTGACGGCAGATCCCAAGCCCAAGCGCCGGCCGTGGCGGCCGGACCCTTGGTCATTGCGCGTATGGCGATGAAGCCGATGACCAGAAACGCCGCCATGACGGCGGCGCCTCCCAGCGCAAGAACAGTCTTCTTGTTCATCACGACTCGATCATTGGACGCTGAAGATGGTCTGTGCGCCGGCACCGCTCAAAGTCTTGCCGGTCGTGATGTCGATACCCATCGTCTTGAAGATCGGCGCGCATTCCGGATCGGTGGTGCCCGACATGCAACCCACCGCGCCGCCGCCGTCGAAGCTCAGATCGGCTTGCCGGAACAACTGGCCCACATCGAGCACGATCTTTTGCGTGGCTGCGTTGAACGCGTCGAACTTGAGCGCAAGCCGGTTCGGGTTGGTGCACGAAGTTTCATTGGTGGCCACGGTCGGATCGCCCGCGCAACCGGTCGAGCCGATGTGCACATTCCATTTGGTCGTGGTCGTGGCGCCGATCTTGTCGATCGCGACATCGGGCTGGAATTCAAACTTCGTGAACTTGCGACCCGATTGCCACGACCAGGCCATCGCCGCGTTCTGCAACGGCCCCGGTGCCGAGGTGTCGGCAGTGTTGATGTGATTGAGCTTGGTCGTGAAGTTCGCGCTGCGGATCGGCACGCCGATGGTCAACGAAATGCCGGTGTAGGTACCCGCCGGCACCTTGCCGGTGATCGTGGTGTTGTAGGTCGTGGTGCAAGCCGCGCCGTTGAGATAACCGAAGTCGATCAGCGCAAGACCGTTCGCCGATTGGTAGGCGCCGTTGTCCGAGAACGCCAGCGGCACCGCATTGCCCGAAGCGTCGATCAGCAGCACGTTCGACACATAAAAGCGCGTGTCGACCAGTTTGCCGGCGGTGTTTTGCGCACCGGTCGCGCCCGGCGTGGTCAGCTTGGTGTCGGTGCTGTGGTCCCACAAGGCGGTATTGGCGATCGTGATCGGATCGCCGCAACGCACTGGGCTGCCGGCGTTGGCGAGGTCGAAGCTGATCGTCACGTCCTGCGTGGCGCTGCCAGCCGAGCGCGTGACGATGGCCGCGCGCAGCGTGTTCGCATCTTCGACGCCGACCGGCAAAGTCGAGTTGGGCGTGCTGCCCTGGCTTTGCAAGGCATCCTTGGCGACTTCGCCCAGCACGATGGCGAGGTCTTTGTCCTTGCCGGTCGCATAGGCCTTGGCGTTGTCGTAATTGGCCTTCAAGGAATTCGCCACGACCTTCGCGGCTTCATGCGCATTGGTGTCGCCCTTGGCCACGTAATCGGCAAACAGATCGGTGGTGGCGAGGCTCGCGATCGCGGCTTGAATCTCGGTGGCGGCCGCGCTCGGCGTCGTCCCGGAAGTCTTCTGGATCTTTTGCTGAACCAGCGTGGTCAGCGGGCTGATGACCGTCTTGCCCGCGGGCGTTGACAGCACGAAGCCGGCACCGACCACGGCCGAGGTGTCGGCGTCGGTCGCTGTGCTCGGCACCTCGGCCACCAGCGGCGCTGACGACGCCACCGAGGTCTTGACGCCCGAAATCGTGAACGCGCCGCTCGCGTTCGTCGTCGCCGACGCTTCGCCGACATCGCACTTGCCGTTTGCATTGGCGTCGACGCACACCGTCGCGCCCGCCAGATACCCGTCGACCAACTTGCCGCTGACCGAGGTCGTCGGTTCGCTGCTGTCGCCACCACCACCGCAACCCGCCATTGCAAGCGCGACCGACGCGGCCACCACCAGTTTCTTCGTGAACATGCTCGTATCCCGTAAAAGGCCGCGAACCTCCGCCAGCCGCGGCAGAACTGCCGCAACGACGGTCATTCGAAGCGATAGAAATCAGATCCCCAGAGGGCAAACCAATTGCTCGGACCGTCGCTGCGCGTGCAGGCGTCCGAGCCCGGCACGCATACAGCAAGCTCGCGGCCGGTCAGGCGGAGGAATCAGGAAAGTGCGGGAGGTGCGCGTGAATGCCGGAGGCGGTAATACGCGCTTTTGAAGACGACGGTGGTGCCACCGCCGAGGACGAGCAGATGCGCGCCTTTGGGCGGTGCATCGATGACGAGGGTTTGAATCGGCAGCGCGGGGGAATGCGCTTGTACATAACACAGCGGACAAGCGCCGCGCTGCTTGTTGTCCTGGTTCTGATCGGCCGGGAAGTTCGGCATCAAGGTCGACGGACCAGCCGCACTACAGACTTCCATCTGCGCGAGCGCGACCGGATCGAATCCTTGACGTTCCGCAAGCATCTTCGACACCGTCGGCCCCAGCGCCAAGCCGAGGGCCACACCCAGCACGAGCCAGGCGAAGCGTCGGTAGAGCCAGTTGCGGTGGAAGAATCGATGCATCGACGAGAAGGAATGAGCGATGAACGTGAACTGATGTTCACGAGAACGCGCCGGATGTTACCGATGGGTACATGGCCTGTCCATGCGCAAACTCAAGCAAGCCGGGTGGTGAAGACCCCGACGATGCGATGGCGTGCTCATGCCCATGGGGTGAGTCCCCATCGTACGGGCGGGTCTGCGCAGACGGTTCGTCGATCAGTGCGACAACGAATCGAGCAAAGCACGCAACTCGGCTTCGTCGAGTATCGCGACACCGAGTTCTTGCGCTTTCGCAAGCTTGCTCCCCGCTTCGGCGCCGGCCACGACGTAATCGGTCTTCTTCGACACCGACCCGGACACCTTGCCGCCCGCGGCTTCGATCATCGCTTTCGCGTCTTCGCGCGCGAGCGTGGGCAAGGTGCCGGTGAGCACGAAGGTCTTGCCCGTCAGCGGCAGCACGGCCACCGCCGCAGGCTCGTGCTCGGGCCATTGCACGCCGGCCGCACGCAATTGCGCGATGACCTCGCGGTTGTGCGGTTGGGCGAAGAAGGTATGAATGCTCTGCGCGACGATGGGGCCGACATCGTTGACCTCGAGCAATTGCGCTTCGCTCGCTTGCATCAATCGATCGAGGCCGCCGAAATGGCGCGCGAGATCCTTGGCCGTGGCCTCGCCGACATGCCGGATGCCGAGCCCGAACAAGAAGCGCGGCAAGCTCGCCTGTTTGCTTTGTTCGAGCGCATCGATGAGGTTCTGCGCGCTCTTCTCGGCCATGCGATCGAGCGAGGCCACCTTCGCGACATCGAGCGTGTACAGATCGGCGAGTGTGCGGATCAGTCCCGCATCGACGAGTTGGTCGACGATCTTGTCGCCCAGGCCTTCGATGTCCATCGCGCGGCGTTGCGCGAAGTGCAGCAAGGCCTGCTTGCGCTGGGCTGCGCAGAACAAACCTCCCGTGCAACGCCAGTCGGCTTCGCCTTCCTCGCGCACGATGGCGCTGCCGCAGACCGGGCAGGCATGGCCGAGATGCTCCGCCAGACTCCAGGCCGCGCTTGCGGCCGTGTGTTCGGGCCGGCGATCGAGCACCACGCTCACCACTTGCGGAATCACATCGCCGGCGCGCCGCACGATCACGGTATCGCCCACGCGCACATCGAGGCGGCGCACTTCGTCTTCGTTGTGCAAGGTCGCGTTGGTCACCGTCACGCCACCGACAAACACCGGCGCGAGCTTGGCCACCGGCGTGAGCTTGCCGGTGCGCCCGACCTGCACATCGATGCCCTGCACTTCGGTCATCTGTTCCTGGGCCGGGTACTTGTGCGCCACTGCCCAGCGCGGTTCACGCGTCACGAAGCCGAGCCGACGTTGCAGATCGAGGCTGTTGACCTTGTAGACCACACCATCGATGTCGAAGGCGAGGCCGTCGCGCGCTTGCGCGATCGCTTCGTGGTAGGCCACGAGGCCATCGGCGCCATGGACCACCCGTCGATCGGCATTGACCGACACGCCCATCGCGGCCAATGCATCGAGCACGCCGGCATGGGTCGCAGGCATGTCGGTCCAGCCTTGCACTTCACCGAGGCCGTAAGCAAAAAAGGACAAAGGCCGCCGCGCCGCCATCGCCGGGTCGAGCTGGCGCACAGCGCCCGCCGCGGCATTGCGCGGATTGACGAAAGTCTTTTCGCCGCGCTCGCGCTGTTGCTCATTGAGCCGCTCGAAAGCATCGCGCCGCATGTAGACCTCGCCGCGCACTTCGAGCACCGGAATGTCGACGCCTTGCAGGCGCAACGGAATCTGCCCGATGGTGCGGATGTTCTGGGTCACGTCCTCGCCGACCTCGCCATCGCCGCGCGTCGCGGCTTGCACCAGCACGCCGGCTTCGTAGCGCAGATTGATCGCCAGGCCATCGAACTTGAGTTCGACCGCGTATTCGACCGCGGGATCGGTCTCGGCCAATTGCAGCTCGCGGCGCACGCGCGCATCGAAGGCGACCGCGCCGCTGTCTTCGGTATCGGTCTCGGTGCGGATCGACAACATGGGCACGGCATGGCGCACCGAGGCGAAGCCATCGAGCACGCGGCCGATCACACGTTGAGTCGGCGAATCGGGCGTGCGCAACTCGGGGTGCGCTTCTTCGAGCGCCTGCAATTCCTGGAACAGGCGGTCGTATTCGGCATCGGTGACCTCGGGGTCGTCGAGCACGTAATACCGGTGTGCGTGGTGATGCAATTGCGCGCGCAAGGCGGCAGCGCGCGCGGCGTAATCGTCCGGTGCCGCGGGGGCAGCGAACAGATCCTGCGTCGCATTCATGGGTCAGCCTTGATTGAACAGCAACAAGGCGCGCGGCGAGCCCGGATCGAAACCGGCATCGCGGATGCGCGCATACATGGGCTTGAGCTGGGTTTCGATGTTGGCGAGCGCCGCATCGGTCACGGGCCGGCGATTGTCGTCGACGACCGAGCCGCCAAGACGCGCGGCCAAGGCGCGCGCGATGTTGATCATGGTCGAGAACGGCTTTTCGACCTCGGGCGCACGCGGCACGTCGAGGATGAAGGTCAGCACACCGCTGCTGACGCTTTCGGCATTGGCGCCGATCGCCACCGGCTTGCCCTGGGCATCAATGGCCTGCAGCGTAAACAGCTCCGCACCATTGCGGCGGTAATACGCAAAACGCCCATCGGCGCGTTGGGCAAAGCCGGCCTCGACCGCGGCTTGCGCGATCTGGGTGCCGGTCCAGGCGCCGCCGTTGCTCGTGATGTTGACGCCGATCTGCGCATCGACGCCCGCGCAGCGTTCATCCACGCGCTTGGCATGCGCCAAAGCCTCGGTCATGTCGGGCACGTCGACTTCGACATCGAGCACGTTGGCGATGCGCTGCACCGCCCCGACGAATTCCGAAAACTCGACCGCATTGAGCGGCCCTTGCCGGTTGGCGAGCAATACGCCGCAATGCAAGCCGCTGAAAATCTCACCCGCGCGCGGCACTTCAAGCCGATTGGTCTGGGCATTGGTCGCGCAGACCAACACCGGCTTGCTGCCGATCAGATGCAGGCCGCTTGCGGCCGAAGCCAGTTGCTCGCCGGCCATCGGATGATCGAACGACAGGCTGACGATAAGCTCGGTCTCGTCGTCGAAGGCCATTTCCTCGGCGCGCGGCGCCTGCGGCATGGGCGTCAGATCGCCTTCGAGCACGGGTTCCGCGCGCAGCACGGGCTCTTCACGCGGCGAGGTCGGGCGCAGCAGCGCATCTTCATCACCTTCACCGAACGCGGCGCGGGTCGCCTTCGCTGCCTTGCGCTCGACCCATTTGTTGTAGGCGAGGACCGCCAGGATCACTACTGCACCGATGCCCAACAGCGCGAGCTGCAAATGACTCATGCGTTGCCTCCGCAGGCGGACCGCAGAATTGGTAAGTGGATCATGATCAGGCGGCGACCTTGGCGCCGGGTTCGACCATGCGCGCGGCCGATTCCATGTCGACCGCGACGATGCGCGACACGCCTTGTTCCTGCATGGTCACGCCGATCAATTGCTCGGCCATCTCCATCGCGATCTTGTTGTGCGAGATGAAGAGGAATTGCGTGACCGAGGACATCTTCTTGACCATGTTCGCGAAACGTTCGGTGTTCGCATCGTCGAGCGGCGCATCGACCTCATCGAGCAGACAGAACGGCGCCGGATTGAGCTGGAAGATCGCGAACACCAGCGCGATCGCGGTCAGGGCTTTTTCGCCGCCCGACAGCAGATGGATGGTGCTGTTCTTCTTGCCCGGCGGCTGCGCCATGACCTGCACGCCGGCATCGAGGATTTCTTCGCCGGTGACGATGAGCTTGGCTTCGCCGCCGCCGAACAATTCGGGGAACAAACGCCCGAAATGCGTGTTGACGTTGTCGAAGGTTTCCTTGAGCAAGGCGCGCGTCTCGCCGTCGATCTTGCGGATCGCGTCTTCGAGCGTCGTGATGGCCTCGATCAAGTCCTTTTGCTGCGCGTCGAGGAATTCCTTGCGCTCGCGCGCCGCCTTGAGCTCATCGAGCGCGGCCAGATTGACCGCCCCCAGCGCCGCGATCTCGTTGTTGATGCGGGTGATTTCGCCTTGCAAGGACGACGCGCGGTAGCGCTTGCCCTCTTCGGCATCGAGGATGGCCGCGAGCGCTTCGAGATCGGCCTGGGCTTCGGCCAATTGCTGCTCGAATTGTTCCTTGTTCAGGCGCGCGGCCTGTTCCTTGAGCTGCAGTTCGGTGATGCGGTCGCGCAAGGGCTGCAGGCCCATGTCGGCCTTCATGCGGGTTTCGTCGGCGCCGCGCAATTGCGCAGTGACGGCTTCTTGTTCGTCGCGCGCACGCGCCAGAGCGTCTTCGGCATCGGCCTTGCGCGCCAGCGCTTCTTGCAGACCCGCTTGCGCGGCTTCGTCGTCGAGCAAGGCGAGTTCGAGTTGCTGCGCTTCGCGCTGCGCCGCGAGTTCGGCCGCTTGTTGCTCGGCCAGCGCGCGGTTGCGTTCGAGGTCGGCAATGCGCTGCTTCTGGTTGCGCACCGCGAACACCGCTTCCTGGGCGGCACGCTCGGCTTCGCGCAAGGCATCGCGCGCCTGGGCGAGTTGCTCTTCGCGGCCTTCCTGCGCGATCTGCTCGTCTTCGTGGTGCGATTGCACTTCGCCGAGCTTGGCATCGAGTTCTTCGAAGCGCTGTTGCGATTCTTCGAGCGTGGCCTGGAGTTCTTCTTCCTGGGCGCGGATCTCGTCGAGGTCGTGGCGGATCTGGCCGCTGCGCGCCTCGTACTGCTGGCGCGCCTGTTCGAGCTTGAGCACTTCGACGCGCAGATTGCCGTGATCGCGCGTGAGTTGCGACACGCGCGCGTTCAGTTCCTGCACCTGGGTGTTGGACTGGGTGAGCGCGGCCTCGGCACGCACCAGCGCACCGCGCGCTTCCTCGGCCAGCAAGCCCTGGGCGCGGATCTGGCGACCGAGGTTGTCGATCTCGTGCTGACGCGCCAGCATGCCGGCCTGCTCGTCGTCGGCCGCGTAAAAGCCGATCGAATTGCGTGCGACCACATGGCCGGCGCGCACCACGAACATCGCTCCGGCGGGCAGCTTCGCGCGCCGCGCGAGCGCGTCGTCGATGTCTTCGGCGACGAACACCTGCGCCAGCCAGTCGGCCAGCAAGGCGCGCAAACCCGGATCGTTGAGCTTGACCAACTCGAGCAAGGACTTGAGTCCTTCGGGCGCCGCTTGCACGGCCGGCACACCGTTGGCCGCGTAGAACTGCAGCTTGGCCGGCGGCGCATCATTGAAGAAGGCCTTGGCACGTTCGATCTGACCGACTTCGAGCGCCGCAACGCGTTCACGCAAGGCGGATTCGAGTGCGGTTTCCCAGCCCGGTTCGATGTCGATGCGCTGCCACAGGCGCGGCATCTGATCGAGCCCGTGCTTTTCGAGCCAGGGCTGGAGCTTGCCCTTGTGCGCCACATCGTTTTGCAACTGCCGCAAGGCCGCCAGGCGCGCTTCGATCTGGGCCAGCGCGGCCGATTCGCGTTGCGCCGCGGTTTGGGCCTCGGCCCGGCCTTGTTCGCGCTTGGGATGTTCGGCGCGCGCATCGTCGAGCTGGGCCTGGGCTTCATGCAGGCGCTCTTCGAGCATGGCCAGTTGTTCGGATTGCGCTTCGAGCTTTTCCGAATCGGGCGCCTGCAGCCCGCGGGTTTCCTGCTCCAGCCGTTCGCGGCGCACGGCCAGCCCTTGCAGGCTTTGGCTCACGCCACGCTGGCGGTTCGATTCGACTTCGAGGCCTTTTTGCACCTCGGCCACTGCCGCCTGGGCGGCCATGACCAGCGCGCGGCCTTCGCGCACTTCGTTTTCCTGCTCGGGGATGCGATCCGCGGCCAATGCGGCGCGCTCTTCGGACTCGGCCGCGCGCGCTTCGACTTCTTCTTGCGAGCCGGTCGCGCTGTCGAGCTGGGCCGAGTAGTCCTCGCCTTGCGTCTGCCATTGCGTGGCCTGGGCGGCCAGGCGGACCAGTTGTTCCTGGTAGAAATTGCGCTTGTCGACCACCGCGCGGATCTCGGCTTCGAGCCGGCTCACCTCGGTGTTGACATTGAAATACGCGCCTTGCGCCGCCGAGACCGCGTCGGCGGCCGCATACCCGGCCTGGCGCAATTCCTCGAGCTTGGCTTCGACCGAACGCAGATCGGCGGTTTGCGCTTCGAGCGCGATCTGGGCCTGTTCGATGTCGCGCGCGACCTTCTCGCGTTCGGCTTCCGCTTCTCGCTGACGCAACAGCCACAACAGCTTGAGCTTCTGGTCGCCATCGGCCTGCAAACCCTTATAGCGCTCGGCGATGACGGCCTGGGCTTCGAGCTTTTCGAGGTTGCCGCCGAGTTCGCGCAGGATGTCTTCGACCCGGGTCAGGTTCTCGCGCGTGTCGTGCAGCCGGTTTTCGGTCTCGCGGCGGCGTTCCTTGTACTTCGACACGCCCGCGGCTTCTTCGAGGAAGACGCGCAATTCATCGGGCTTGGCCTCGATGATGCGGCTGATCATCCCTTGCCCGATGATGGCGTAGGCGCGCGGACCGAGACCGGTGCCGAGGAAAATGTCCTGGACGTCGCGGCGGCGCACCGGCTGGTTGTTGATCAGGTAGGTGCTGTTGCCGTCGCGCGTGAGCACGCGTTTGACCGAGATTTCGGCGTACTGGCTCCATTGCCCGGCGGCGCGGCCCAGCGCATTGTCGAACACCAGTTCGACCGAAGCCCGGCCCGCCGGCTTGCGGGTGTTGGTGCCGTTGAAGATCACGTCCTGCATCGACTCGCCGCGCAATTCGCTGGCCTTGGACTCGCCCAGCACCCAGCGGGTCGCGTCGATGATGTTGGACTTGCCGCAACCATTGGGGCCGACGACGCCCACGAGTTGGCCCGGCACCTGAAATTGCGTGGGGTCTACGAAGGACTTGAAACCCGAAAGTTTGATCTGCGTGAGACGCACGGTGTCCTGCTGATGGGGTGAGGTTGCGACGCCCGAATTCCCATGCGCTACGCCGGGAGGAGCCCGCTTGAAAAGTGGGCCGCATGATACCATCGCGCCCCTTTGGAACCGTCACCAATTGCTGCGATGTACGCAGGGGGCGACGTTATGGCGGCCCCGCCCTCGCGGCGGTGCGCTACGCCCTCCCCGCGTTTGCCGCTGCGCCACGCCCCATGACCACGAAACCGTCCAAGAAGCTCGAGACCTTCCCGAACCCGAATCCCGAGCGCGATTACCAGATCCACATGCAGGTGCCGGAATTCACCTGCCTGTGCCCGATGACCGGCCAGCCCGATTTCGCCAAGTTCACGATCGATTACATCGCGGACAAGAAATGCGTCGAGCTCAAGAGCCTCAAGCTCTACATGTGGAGCTTCCGCGAAGAAGGCGCCTTCCACGAGCGCGTCACCAACGCCATCCTCGACGATCTGGTCAAGGCGACCGCCCCGCGCTTCATGCGCGTGACCTCGCAATGGTATGTGCGCGGCGGCATCTATACCAACGTGGTGGTCGAGCACCGCAAGAAGGGCTGGAAGGGCAACACGCCCTTGGCGCAATTCGGCGCCGCCCAATCGATCGCCTGAGCCCGTCGATGCGCGCCGGGTGCCCCTGGCGCTTGCGCTTGAACAACCGCGGGCGGCCGCTCCCGCGGTAGCCTTCACGGGTTCACCGACCGTACCGAGCCGCCCACGTTCGCATGCCCGACCACGACTCCAGCCTGCCCTATCTGCGCGAAAGCCTGCTCTTTCTCGCGCT
This sequence comes from uncultured Derxia sp., assembly GCA_963977835.1. Classification (GTDB taxonomy): domain Bacteria; phylum Pseudomonadota; class Gammaproteobacteria; order Burkholderiales; family Burkholderiaceae_E; genus CAXBRX01. The sequence continues at coordinate 2,399 of CAXBRX010000015.1, read as the reverse complement.
GGCGGGCGTGCTCATCCCCGTCCTCAAGCGCTATCGCATCAGCCCGGTCTTCGGTTTTCTCGCCCTCGGTGCCCTGCTCGGGCCGTTCGGCCTCGGCTCGCTGGTGCCAGCCAGCTCTGCGTTTGCCTACCTGACCTTTCCGCGCATGGGCGGCGTGATCGCCCTGGCGGAACTCGGCGTGCTGTTCCTGATGTTCTCGATCGGGCTCGAATTGTCGTTCGAGCGGCTGGCGGCCATGCGGCGCTGGGTGCTGGGCGCCGGCATCGCCCAGATGCTCGTCACCGGGCTGGTCATTGCCGGTGTTGCCACCTTGTTCGGAAATTCGGTGCCCACCTCGCTCATCATCGGCTTTGCGCTCGCGTTTTCCTCGACGGCGCTGGTCATGCAATTGCTGGCCGAACGCCATGAAGCGGCGACCCATCATGGCCGCGCTGCCTTCGGCGTCTTGCTGCTGCAGGATCTCGCGGTCGTGCCGCTGCTGGTCCTGGCCGATGTGCTGTCCAAAGGCGGTCAAGATGTGTTCATGAGTGCGGGCCTGGCGCTGTTCAAGGGCGTCGCGGCGGTGGCACTCATTTACCTGATCGGCCGCAAGGTGGTGCGCCCGGTGTTCAACGCGGTGGTGCTGCCCGGTCAGCCCGACGCATTTTTTGCGCTGACGGTGCTGACCACCCTGAGCATTGCGAGCCTGACCTGGATGGCCGGGCTTTCGATGGCTTTGGGCGCCTTCCTGGCCGGCTTGCTGCTCGCCGAAACCGAATACCGGCACGAGATCGAGGCCTCGATCGAATCCTTCCGCGGCCTGTTGCTCGGCCTGTTCTTCTTCACGATCGGGATGGGTTTCGACTTCCGCGCGCTCGCCCGCGAGCCGATCTTCCTGCCGGCCTCGGTGCTGGGGCTGTTCCTCGTCAAGGGCGTGATCCTCGTCCCCATCCTGCGCTGGACCGGGCTCGATCTGCGCCGTTCGATCATCGCCAGCGCCTTGCTCGGCCAGGCCGGCGAATTCGGCTTCGTCGTGGTCGCGGCCGGCACGCTGTCGGGGATCATCCCGCGCGATGTCGGTCAATTCATGCTGCTGATCATCGGCTTGAGCCTGTTCGCCACGCCCTTGGTCGACCGCTTCGGACGCTGGATCGCGGCCCGCATCGCCGCACGCGACGGCGCACGCATGCAAGCCTCGGCGCTCGACGAAGAAGAAGTCTACGATCTCGACGGCCATGTGGTCATTGCGGGTTTCGGGCGGGTCGGACGCATCCTGGGCCGGCTGATGGAGCATGCCGGCATCGCCTTCGTCGCCCTCGAACATGACCCCGACATCGTGACGCGCGAACGCGAGCGCGGGCAGCAGATCCATTTCGGCGACGCGAGCCGACCGGAGCTGCTGCGGCGGTTTCATCTCGAACGCGCTTCGGCCGTGATCGTCACCATGAACCATCCCGGCCATGCCTTGCGCGCGGTGCGCGCCTTGCGCCGCGAATATCCGCACATGAGCATCCTCGCGCGTGCGCACGACCGCGAACATGCGCTGCGGCTGCGCGCCGAAGGCGCCAATGTCGCGATTCCCGAAACCCTCGAATCGGCCATGCGCCTCGGCGCCCTGGCCATGGAAGCGGCCGGCATCGAAGCCGGCCTCATCGAAACCGCCGTCGAATCCGAGCGCGAACGCGTATTGCGCGGCTGAACGCTTCGACGGCGCGCCCTCACGCCCGGTCGGGCGCAGCGCTCATTCGATGCCGCGCGCGTGCAGGTATTCGTCGTACCCGCCGCGGTAATCCTCGATCGTGCCGTCGCCCTTGAGTTCGAGGATGCGCGTCGCAATGCCGCTCACGAACTGGCGGTCGTGCGAGACGAACACCAGGGTGCCGACATATTTTTCGAGCGCGACCTGCAGCGACTCGATCGATTCCATGTCGAGGTGATTGGTCGGCTCGTCGAGCAGCATCACGTTGTGCCGGCCCAGCATCAGGCGGCCGAAACTCATGCGGTGTTTTTCGCCGCCCGAGAGCACATTGACGGGCTTGCGCACATCGTCGCCCGAGAACAGCAGGCGCCCCAGAATGCCGCGGATCGCCTGATCATCGTCGCCGGGCTTGGCGTAACGGTTCATCCAGTCGGTCAGCGTGGTCGTGCCCTCAAAATCGGGGAACACATCCTGGGCCATCACGCCGAGATCGACGTTCTCGGCCCATTTCACCTCGCCCGCATCGGGGGTCAGCGTGCCTTCGATGATCCGCAACAGCGTGGTCTTGCCGACACCGTTCGCGCCGATGATCGCGATCTTCTCGCCCGCATCGACGACCAGATCGAATTTCTCGAACAGCGTCTTTTCGAATTTCTTGGTCAGACCATGAGCTTCAAACGCCAGGCGGTGCAGCTTCTTCTCCTGCTCGAAGCGGATGTAG
>CAXBRX010000014.1:0-20332 GCA_963977835.1 uncultured Derxia sp. | reverse complement strand
TCGGCGGGCGCATCGGCTGGGAATTGCGCCTTGTGACGCAAGGCGGCCTGCGCATCCTCGAGCGCATCGAAGAAGCCGGCTACGACGTCTTCCGCGCGCGCCCCAAGCTCGACGCGCGCGACTGGGCCTTGATGAGCCTGCGTGCCTTGCGCGCATGAAGCGACACGCCCCGCTGCTAGAATCGGCCGCTTCCCAAGCACCTGCCTGCGCTTCATCACAGGCTGACCGATTGGCACCCACCGTGACGCCCGACGAGTACTGCCAAGACAAGGCCGCGCGCAGCGGATCGAGCTTCTATTACAGCTTCTTGTTCCTGCCGCCCGAAAAGCGGCGCGCGATCACGGCCTTTTACGCGTTCTGCCGCGAAGTCGACGATGTGGTCGATGAAATCGCCGATGTCGGCATCGCGCGCGCCAAGCTCGATTGGTGGCGCGCAGAGGTCGCGCGCATCGGCAGCCCCGAAGCCCAGCATCCGGTCTCGCTCGCGCTCGCGCCGTTTCTGGTCGGCCCGGAAAATCCTGCGGCCCCGGTCGCGCGCGAGCGTCTGCTCGAAGTGATCGAGGGCATGCAGATGGACCTCGACCAGACCCGCTACCTCGACTTCGCCGAGTTGCGCCGGTATTGCCATTACGTCGCCGGCGTCGTGGGCATCGTGGCTGCGCGCATCTTCGGCGCGAGCGATCCGCGCACCCTCGACTATGCAGAACAACTCGGCCTCGCCTTTCAGCTCACCAACATCATTCGCGATGTCGGCGAAGATGCGCGCGCCGGCCGGGTCTATCTGCCGCACGACGAAATGCAACGCTACGGCGTCAAGGTGGCCGATCTGCGTGCCGGCACGAGCAGCCCGGCCTTCGTCGCGTTGATGCAATTCCAGGCCGACCGCGCGCGCGATCTGTACGCCAGCGCGCTCGCCAGCCTGCCCGACGCCGATCGGCGCAACCAGCGGCCCGGCCTCATCATGGCGACGATCTACCGCACCTTGCTCGAAGAAGTCGCGCGCGACGACTTTCCGGTGCTCAAGCATCGCGTCGCGCTCACGCCCTTGCGCAAACTCCTGCTGGCCTGGCGCACCTGGGTGTTCGGCGTGCCGGCGCGCATCGGCCAGGGCGCATCGCGCCACTGATCGGCCATGCGCGCAGCCCCCGGCACCACACCGCGCGTCGCCGTCGTCGGCGGCGGCTGGGCCGGTCTGGCCGCGGCCGTCGATCTGGCCGAGCGCGGCTTGCGCGTCGAAGTGTTCGAAGCCGCGCGCATCCTCGGCGGACGCGCGCGCCGTGTCGATTTCGAAGATCAATCGTTCGACAACGGCCAGCACATCCTGATCGGTGCCTACCATCGCACGCTTGCCCTGCTGGGTCAGGTCGGGGTGCCCGAGGCGGCGCTGGTGCGTACACCGCTCGCGCTCGAAATCCCCGGGCAATTCAAGTTCGAAGCTGCGGCCTTGCCCGCGCCCTGGCATATCGTCGCGGGCGTCTGGCGTGCACACGGACTTTCAAGCGCCGAGCGGCGCGCCCTGCTCGGCTGGATGTTGCGCCTGCGCCTGAGCGGCTTTCGTGCGCCACCCGAGGCGACGGTGGCGCAATGGACGGCCACGCTGCCGCAGCGCGTACGCGACACCATGCTCGACCCGTTGTGCGTGGCCGCGCTGAACACGCCGCCCGACACCGCCAGCGCGCAAGTCTTCGCGCAGGTCTTGCGCGACAGTCTGGGCGGCGGCCGGGCGGCGTCGGAATTGATTTTTGCGCGCGACGATCTCGGCAGCCTGTTGCCCGACCATGCCATCGCCTGGTTGCGTACCCATCGCGCCGTCGTGCGGTTCGGCCATCGCGTCGAACGGCTCGAACGCCACGAACACGGCTGGAGCGTCGATGCCAAACTGCCCGCCTTCGACGGCGTGGTGCTGGCCGCTCCCGCGCGCGCCACGCGCGACCTGCTCGCTGCGCTCGGCGACGCCGCACTCGTGCAGACGCTCGCCGACCTCGATGCCCTCGCGTATGCGCCGATCACCACGGTCTATCTGCTGCCGCAAGCGCCCCTGCGGTTGTCACGGCCGATGATCGCGCTCGCCACCGACCCGGCGCGCCGGGCCTACGGCCAATTCGCTTTCGACCGCGCCCAAACGGGTGGCCCTTGGGGCTGGCTCGCGGTCGTGATCAGCGCCGCCGATCAGGCGCGCGACGAAACGCATGCCGACCTTGCGCAAGCCTGCGCGCAACAATTGAGCGCCCACCTGGGCACCGAGATCGTGCCCGATCGGTTTCATGTGATCACGGACAAGCGCGCAACGTTTCGCTGCACGCCCGGCCTGCGCCGCCCCGACAATGCCTTGCCGGTTGATGGCCTGGTGCTGGCCGGCGATTACACCGCGGGCCCTTACCCTGCCACGCTGGAACAGGCCGTGCGCAGCGGTGAAACCGCCGCCGCCGAGCTGGCCGCCACGCTCGGACGCTGACGCACCGCCGGGCGCGGTTCAGTGCTTGTGGTCGTGATCGTGGCCATGCCCGTGATGGTGGTGGCCATGATCATGCCCGTGGTCATGATCGTGATCGTGCCCATGATCGTGTGCATGCGTGTGCCCATGGTCGTGCTCGTGATCATGGCCGCAGCCGCACTCCGGCCCGTGCTGATGCGTGGGCGCTTCGGGCAGGAAACGGCTCGAAATCTCGGGCGCAAACGGCGCGACGACCTCTTCCGCATTGAGGCCGTACATTTCCAGACGCAGCTTCAGGCCCGCGATCGGCAGGGTCTCGATCGCGCCGCCTTTGACGGCCAGCGCGAAGCGCGCAAAGCCCATCGCCCAGGCGGCGCGCAACAAGCCTTCGGTCGAGCCGGTCACGCGCAGCACGGGTTCGGGCGCCGCTTCCACGAGCCAGAACCCGCCGCTTTCGTCGAGCATCACGTCACCGGGTTCGATCGGCCGATGCCCCTCGAGGGTGTGATGCAAATGCACGCCCTCAGCATCGAGATGGTGCGGGAGCTCCGCACGCTGGGTCGACGTCAGGGCGATGCGCTTGGCGCGTCGCAACAGAATTTGCGCCGGACGCGCATCGTGCGGCAGCAGTTTGGTCAGTGTGGTCATGGCATTTTCCTTGAGGGCTGGCGCGGGCGTCATGCCCCCGCCTGGTCGAGCGCATCGGACAGCCGATCGACCGCGATGATCTCCAATCCTTCGAAATGGCGCTGTCCCGCTTTGGGTGCATTGCCGCGCGGAATCACGGCGCGCGAAAAGCCGAGCTTGGCGGCTTCGCGCAGGCGATCCTGCCCGCGCGGCGCCGGGCGGATTTCACCGGCGAGACCAACCTCGCCGAACACGACCAGCCCGCGCGGCAAGGCGCGGTTGCGGATCGAACTATGCACCGCGCACAGCACGGCCAGATCGGCCGCCGGCTCGCTGATCTTGACGCCGCCGACCGCGTTCACGAACACATCCTGATCGAAGGCCGCGATGCCCGCATGCCGGTGCAAGACCGCGAGCAGCATTGCCAGGCGCTGTTGTTCGAGGCCGACCGACAACCGCCGCGGCGACGGCACATGCGAGGTATCGACGAGCGCCTGCACTTCGACCAGCAAAGGCCGCGTGCCTTCTTGCGTGACGAGCACGCATGAACCCGGCACGTTCTGATCATGCTGCGACAGGAACAAGGCCGACGGATTGCTGACGCCGCGCAAGCCTTTGTCGGTCATCGCGAACACGCCAAGTTCATTGACTGCGCCAAAACGATTCTTGAAGGCGCGCACGAGCCGAAAGCTCGAATGCGTATCGCCTTCGAAATACAGCACCGTGTCGACGATGTGCTCGAGCACGCGCGGGCCGGCCAAAGCGCCTTCCTTCGTGACATGCCCGACGAGGATCACCGTCACGCCGTCACGCTTGGCCATGCGCGTGAGCTGCGCCGAGCATTCGCGCACCTGGGTCACCGAACCCGGTGCCGAAGTCAGTTGCTCCGAAAACAAGGTCTGGATCGAATCGATGACCACCACTTCGGGCTGCTCGGCACTGATCGCCGCCTCGATCTTTTCGAGCTGGATCTCGGCTTGCAAGCGCAGGCCCGGCACTTTGCTGCCGTCGGAGATCACGCCGAGCCGGCGCGCGCGCAAGGCCACCTGGGCCGCGCTTTCTTCGCCGCTGACATAAAGCACGCGCTTGCCGGCTTGCGCCATGTTGGCGAGCGCCTGCAGCAACAAGGTGGATTTGCCGATGCCCGGATCGCCGCCGATCAGCACGACCCCGCCCGCGACCAGCCCGCCGCCGAGCACGCGGTCGAATTCTTCGATCGCGGTCGAAAACCGCGGCAGTTCGCTGGCCTCGATGTCGGCCAGGCCTTGCACGGTGCTGGCCGCGGCCAACGCGTTTTGCGAGCGCGCCGCATACCGGTGCGTCGATTCGGGCTCGATGACGGTCTCGGCCATCGAATTCCAGGCGCCGCAATCGGGGCAGCGCCCGAGCAGCTTGGGCGCGGTGGCGCCGCATTCGGCGCAGACGTATTGCGTCTTGAGTTTGGGAGTCGTTTTCGCCATGGCGTCGCCGTTGCGCTCAGTCCGACACTTCGACCGGCACGCGCAAGGCCAGCGCGCACATCAATTCATAGCCGACCGTCCCGGCGCCGGCCGCCACCTCGTCGATCGCCACATGCCGGCCCCACAATTCCACCGGCGTGCCCGGCACCGCCCAGGGCGCCGCGGTCAGATCGATGGTCAGCATGTCCATCGACACCCGACCGGCGAGCGGGCAAAGCGCGCCGGTGCCATCGGGGCCTTCGACCCAGACCGGCGTGCCGTTGCGCGCAATGCGCGGGTATCCATCGGCATAACCGCAGGCGACCACGCCGATGCGCATCGGCGCGGGCGCGACGAAGGCCGAGCCGTAGCCGACGGCCGCACCGGCCGCGATGTTTTGCACTGCGATCAGCCGCGAGGCAAGCGTCATCGTCGGCTGCAGGCCGAGTTGCGCGGCGCTCACATCGGCGAACGGTGTCGCGCCGTATTGCATGATGCCGGGGCGTACCCAGTCGCGGTGCGCTTGCGGAAAGCGCAGGACGGCGGCCGAATTGCTGAGGCTGCGTTCACCGGGCAGGCCGGCGGTCACGGCGTCGAATTCGGCCATCGCATCGGCGATTCCGTCGGGCGCATCGGCATTTGCAAAATGCGTCATGCAACCGAGCTTGCCGACCTTGGGCAAGGCGCGCAGACGTTCCCAGGCCGCGTGCACCGCAGCGCCGCGAAAGCCCAGCCGGTTCATGCCGCTATTGACCTTGAGCATCACGTCGACCGGGGGACCGTCCTTCAATGCAGCCAGTTCGGCGATGCGCGCGTCATCGTGCACCGCAATGGTCAGCCCCAAGGCTTGCACGGCGTCGAGGTCGCGCGCTTCGAAACAGCCTTCGAGCAACAGGATGGGGCCGCGCCAGCCGAGTGCGCGGATGCGCTCGGCTTCCGCCAGATCGAGCAGCGCGAACCCGTCGGCATGGGGAGCCATCCCCACATAAGCGCGTTCGATGCCATGCCCGTAGGCATTGGCTTTGACCACCGCCCATACGCGCGATCCGGGCGCATGACGACGGGCGATTTGAAGGTTGGCGGCAAGCGCCGCCCGATGGATGACGGCACGGATGGGGCGCGGCATGGGGGTTCGCAAAAGGCTAGTTGCAGGGATTCTACTCGGCACGCGCAGCAAGGCACCCGACGGCGGTCGGTCATCGAAACATGCTATAAAGCGCGTGCTCTCGAACGGCCAGCCTGCTTGGCCCGCCGCGCGCCAGTGCACAAAACAAGATGCACGGTCAGGGACAATCTGCATCCCAGGAATACATGAAGCCGGGCTTCTACACCATCATGGCGGCGCAGTTTTTCAGCTCGCTCGCCGACAACGCGCTCCTCATCGCCGCCATCGCGCTTTTGCGCGAATCGCACTCGCCTGGGTGGATGACGCCCAGCCTGAAGCTGTTCTTCGTCGTCAGCTATGTGGTGCTCGCCGCCTTCGTCGGCGCCTTCGCCGACTCGCGCCCCAAGGGCCGGGTGATGCTGATCACCAACTGGATCAAGATCGGCGGCTGCCTGCTGATGCTGTTCGGTTCGCATCCGCTGGTGGCGTATGCGGTCGTGGGCTTCGGCGCCGCAGCGTATTCGCCCGCGAAGTACGGCATCCTGACCGAACTGCTGCCGCCCGAAAAACTCGTGATCGCCAACGGCTGGATCGAAGGCACGACGGTCACCTCGATCATCCTCGGCATTGCGCTCGGCGGGGCGCTCGTCTCGCAGCGGGTGTCGTCGGTGCTGCTCGGCTTCGACCTGCCCTTGATCGATACCGGTGTCGACACCCCGGCCGAATCGGCCATGGCGGTGGTGGTCGGCATCTATCTGCTGGCGGCGCTGTTCACCTTGCACATTCCGGACACCGGGGCGGTCTATCCGCGCCAGGAAACCAATCCGATGCGTCTGGTCAGCGATTTTGCGCATTGCTGCCGCGTACTCTGGTTAGACAAGCTCGGCCAGATTTCGCTGGCGGTCACGACCTTGTTCTGGGCGGCCGGCGCGACCCTGCAATTCATCGTGCTCGAATGGGCCGACAAGGCGCTGGGTCTGAATCTTTCGCAAAGCGCGCTGCTGCAGGCGGTGGTGGCGGTGGGCGTCGCGCTGGGCGCAGTGCTCGCCGCGACGCGTGTGCCCTTGCGGCGCTCGCTGTCGGTCCTGCCGGTCGGCGCGATGATGGGTGTGGTCGTCCTGGTGCTTTCGTTCTACAACCGCGATGTCGCGCCCCATGGCGGCTTCATGATCGGCCATATGCAGATCATGTGGTACATGGTGTTCGCCTGCATGCTGTTGCTGACCGTCGGCGCGATGGCCGGCTATTTCGTGGTGCCCATGAATGCGCTGCTGCAGCATCGCGGCCATGTGCTGATGAGCGCCGGCCATTCGATCGCAGTGCAAAATTTCAACGAGAACCTCGGCATTCTGGTGATGCTCGGGGTCTACGCGCTGCTCGTAAAGTTCTCGTTGCCGATCGCCTGGGTGATCACCATCTTCGGCGTTTTCGTCATGTCGACGATGCTGCTCGTGATGCGCCGCCATACCTCAAACCAGCGGCAATTCGATTCGGTGTCCCTGATTCCGGATGGCAGCGCGCATCACGCACCGGCGCATCACCCGCAACGGCCGTCCTGAGCCGCACCGCGGCGCTTCAAGCGCGCTCGGCCGCCAAAGTATCGGCCGCCAGACACCAGTCGGCCCAGGCCTTGGCCTTGTCGCTCAAGGTGCGCAGCAAATACGCGGGGTGGTAGGTGACGATCACCGGCACGCGCCGCCCCGCCACCTCGATGTGATGCGCCTGGCCGCGCATGCGCGCGATGCTCGCATCGGTGGCCAGCAAGGATTGCGCGGCGAAGCGCCCGAGCACCACCACCACGTCCGGATTCACGAGTTCGAGCTGGCGCAGCAGGTAAGGCTCGCAGGCGGCGACTTCCTCGGGTTGCGGATCGCGATTGCCTGGCGGCCGGCACTTGAGCACATTGGCGATGAAAACATCCGCGCTGCGCTTGAGCCCGTTGGCCGTCAGCATCGCATCGAGCAGCCGCCCGGCCTGGCCGACGAAAGGCTCGCCGCGCGCATCTTCCTCTGCGCCCGGCGCTTCGCCCACCAACATCCAACGCGCGTTGCGCGCGCCGACGCCGAACACGGTCTGCTTGCGGGTGCGGCACAGCCCGCAGGCGTCGCACGCCGACACCGTGGCCGCAAGCTGGTCCCAGTCCATGTCGGCAATGTGTGCGGCACGCCCGGCCGACTCGGCGGCCGGCGGCGCAGTTTTCGCGACCGCAACGCCGAGTGCTGGCCGTGACGGCGCTGCGCCGGCGTCATGTGCGGCGGACGTGCGTTCGGTGCGCGCGGCCAGATCGGGCAGAGGATGTTCGTGCTGCGGCAGGTCCACGGCCGGCGCGACGAACGCCTCGCCGGCCTCGGGCGCTTGCAGGCGCGAAGTCCAGGTCGTGATGCCCATCTCGCGCAGCATCAGGGTGCGTCGGTAATCGTCGGTGCTCATAGAAAATCGATCGACATGACGATCGCGTCTTCGCGTTTGCCGCCATGGTCGGGGTAATAGCCGCGCCGCGTTCCGACCTTGCGCATGCCCGAGGTTTCATAAATGTGGCGCGCCGAACTGTTCGACGGCCTGACTTCGAGGAACAACCGTTGCGCGTTGTAGCCGCGCGCGAGCCGGAACACCTCGCTGAGCAGATGGCGCCCATAGCCTTGCGATTGCCAGTCCGGATCGATCGTGATGTTGAGCAGATGCGCTTCGTCGATCGACATCATCAGCACGAAATACCCGATGACCGCGGACTCGAATTCGAGCACCCAGGCCGAATAGCCAGCGTTCAGGGAATCGGCGAAATTGCCGCGCGTCCAGGGAAACGGATAGGCCGCGTTCTCGATGCGCATGACGTCATCGAGCGCACTCGGCGTCATCGGCACCAGCCGCAAAAATTCGGCGCGCATCACGGCAGCCATTCAAGCCGCCTCGATCGAAGCGTTGCGCGCGGCGCGTTCGGCCGTGGTCAGCGCGACCTTGTTGCGCACATACAGCGGCTGGGCCGATTCGGGAGCGACCGCCTGCCCGAGCCGCCAGGCGCGCCGGGCGCCGTCGGCCAGTCGGTCGGCATCGATGGTGCGCGCCTCGCGGTCCGCACTGGCGAGTTCCGTTTCGCCGAGCAATTCGGGTTGCCCGACCAGACGCAAGCCATCGGCCGCAACCGCGCCCAATTCACGCAGCGCGACTTCGGCCGCCCCCACCGCGGGCGCCACCAACTCGGTCAGCGCGCCATCGCGCACCCGATAAGCCGCGAAGTACACCTCGTGCATGCGCGCGTCGATCACGACACCGATGACGCCATCGGCGCCGGCCGCGAGAAGTTCGAGTGCGTTGAGGGGCAATACCGGCAGGTCATGTGCGAGCGCAAGCCCTTGCGCGACCGCGGCCCCGGTGCGCACGCCGGTGAAAGCGCCCGGTCCTGCACAGAAGGCGACCGCGCTCAATTCGGCCAGGGTGCAGCCCGCTTCGCGCAGCACGGCATCGATGGTCGGCAGCAAGGTGCCCGACGATGCCGCGCCGCCGGCCGCGACACGCGACCAGCATTGCTCGCCGCCGACGACGGCCACGAGCACGCGCTCGGTCGAAGTATCGAAAGCGAGGATGCGAGGAACCTGGGAATCGGATGAAGCACGCGCAGACATGCGCGCATTCTAGGCGATGACGGCGCCGGCCGAACGGCTCAGCGCTTGTAGACGTCGCGCCCGGCGTCCTGAATGGTCTTGCGCAATTGCTTGCGCTCTTCGGCCGACATGCGCCCGGACGGACGCGAGTCCTGGACGCCCATGGCGGCGCCCCCCGGACCACCTTCCTCGCCGCCATTGCGGGTCCGCGACAGATAAGGCGGCGGCACGTAATCGCGCGGCGGCGCCTCCACTTCGTGCCCCTGAGCATTGTCGTGAGCAGCCGCGGGACCCGGAGTGCGATGCTCGGCACGCTGCAGACCGCCGCGCAGGCGATCACCGGCAAAGGCCGAAGAACACACGCAAGAGGCTGCAGCCGCAATCAACACCGCGAGCCGCAAAGGGGCCGAAATGAAGAAATGCGCCACGTAGGGACGGTGATTCATGAGCACAAGCGCTGTTGGCTAACGCAAGGGAGAAGCAGTGGGCGCAAGTCTATGCGAACCGCGCACGACGCTCTCGTACACGTCTGGCGGACGGGGTAAACTTTGTAACAGCCTGTTGGCCTTCATGGTCTGGTCGTGCTTGTTCGCACGAACGTGCCCCTACACTACGCCGCACTCAAACAACAACGAGGCTCATCCTCATGGCTCTCTCACAACGCATCCTGGTGGTCGACGACGATGAACGTCTGCGCGACCTGCTGCGCCGCTATCTGACCGAGCAAGGCTTCAACGTCTTCGTCGCCGCCGACGCGACCGCGATGAACAAGCTCTGGATGCGCGAGCGTTTCGATCTGCTGGTGCTCGACCTGATGCTGCCGGGCGAAGACGGCCTCACGATCTGCCGGCGCCTGCGTGGCGGCGGAGACAAGACGCCGATCATCATGCTCACCGCCAAGGGCGAGGATGTGGACCGCATCATCGGCCTCGAAATGGGTGCCGACGACTATCTCGGCAAGCCGTTCAACCCGCGCGAATTGCTGGCCCGCATCAATGCCGTGCTGCGTCGCAAGGGCCCGCTCGAAGTGCCGGGCGCGCCGACGCAGGAAGAAATCGTCGTGAACTTCGGCGAATTCACCCTGAATCTGGCGACCCGTTCGCTCAAGAAGAAAACGGCCGATGGCGAAGAACCGGTCGAACTGACCACCGGCGAGTTCTCGGTGCTCAAGGTGTTCGCGCGCCATCCCAAGATGCCGCTGTCGCGCGAAAAGCTCATGGAGCTGGCGCGCGGCCGCGAATACGAAGTCTTCGACCGCAGCCTCGACGTGCAGATCTCGCGTCTGCGCAAGATCATCGAGCCCGATCCTTCCAAGCCGAAGTACATCCAGACCGTCTGGGGCCTGGGCTACGTCTTCGTTCCGGAAGGCAAGGACTGAGCATCACCCCGCGCGCGTGAGCCTCAACCTGAACTGGCGCGCCCTCCTCCCCGGCGGGCTGTTCTGGCGTACCTTCGTCCTGATCGGGCTGATGCTCACGCTCAGCCTGACCTCGTGGGTGCTGGCCTTTCGCGCGCTCGAAGTCGCGCCGCGCGCCGAACAACTCGCGCAGCACATGGCCTCGATCGTCAATGTGACGCGCGCAGCCATCGTCCATTCGGCGGCCGAGCGGCGCCGTGCGCTGCTGGTCGATCTGGCGCACAACGAATCGATCCGCATCTACCCGCTCGAGCCCGACGACACCATCGGCGCCCTGCCCGATGACGCGCTCAACAATGAACTCGGTGCGCGTCTGAAATCGCGTCTGGGCCCGGGCACCTTGGTCGCGGGCGAAGTCAACGGCGTGCCGGGCCTGTGGGTCAGTTTCGTCATCGACGACGATGCCTACTGGGTGGCGATCGCGCGTGACCGGCTCGAACGCGTGCCCGGCGTCGAATGGGTGTTCTGGGGCACGGCGGCCTTGCTGCTTTCGCTGGCCGGCGCCGCGGTGATCGTGGCTTACGTGAACCAGCCCCTGGCACGCTTGGGGCGCGCGGCTTTCATGCTGTCGCGCGGGCAGACGCCGCCGCCCTTGCCCAGGTCGAACCTGCGCGAAATCCGCCTGGTCAATGAAAGTTTCAACCGCATGGTCGAGGATTTGCAGCGCATCGAAGGCGACCGCGCGCTGATCCTCGCCGGCATTTCGCACGATTTGCGCACGCCCTTGGCGCGCCTGGGCCTCGAAATCGAGATGGCGCCGGTCTCGCAGGAAACCCGCGACGCCATGGCCGACGACATTGCCCAGATGGACAAGATCGTCACCCAATTCCTCGATTACGCGCGGCCGCAAACCAGCGCCCCCGCGACCCTGGTCGACGTTTCCGCGATCGCCACCGCGCAGGCCGACCGCATCGAACGCGTGGGCGCCAAAATCGAACGGCACATCCTGCCGCGCGTCTGCGTGCTCGGCCATGAGACCGAACTCACGCGCGTCATCACCAACATCGTCGACAACGCGCGCAAATACGGCAAGCGGCACGACAACGACACGCCCGAAATCGAAATCTGGGTGCGCCGCAACGGACCGATGGCAATGATCGAAGTGCTCGACAACGGCCCCGGTGTTTCGGAGCAAGACCTGGAACGCATCAAGCGGCCGTTCACGCGCGTCAACGAGGCGCGCAGCCAGGCGTCCGGCGCCGGGCTCGGCCTGGCCATCGTCGAGCGGGTCGTCAAGCGCGCAGGCGGCACCTGGCGCATCGCCAACCGCCCGCAAGGCGGACTCGCCATCACGATCGAATTGCCGATCCTGCAAGGCAAGGACTTTGCGCAGACTGTCGTCATGCCCAGCCCCGCACGCGAAGATGCAGCGCCTGCCGCCCCGGCAGTCGCATCGCCGACGGCGACGGCGCCTCGACCAGTCGCAACCGTGCCGCCCGACCAGCCGCCTTCGTGAAACGGCGCCACGCGTCGGTGCTGCAACAAACACGCTTGCTGCTTGACCATGCACGGTGGCGCGTAGCAAACCAGCCTCCTATGATGCACAGCATCGCGCATGGACCACACAGCGCCTTCCCCCTCATGCAAAGGATCGAGCCATGAAAACCATCGGCGACAAGCTCGAAGCGTTCAAGGTCGTCGGCGTCAGGCCGGGCTTCAATCATCCGGATGAAAACGGCCAATCGGCGTTCGAAGAAATCAACGAGAACAGCTTCCCGGGCAAGTGGAAGGTCATCTACTTCTATCCGAAGGACTTCACCTTCGTCTGCCCGACCGAGATCGTGGGCTTCGCCAAGCTCGCACAGGAGTTCGAAGACCGCGACGCGGTATTGCTCGGCGGCTCGACCGACAACGAGTTCTGCAAGCTGGGCTGGCGCCGCGAGCACCAGGACCTGAGCCGGCTCAACCATTGGTCGTTCGCCGACTCGATCGGCGCCTTGGTCGATCAACTCGGCGTGCGCGACAAACAATCCGGCGTGGCCTTGCGCGCGACCTTCATCGTCGATCCCGACAATTTCATCCAGCATGTGTCGGTCAACAACCTGAATGTCGGCCGTTCACCCGATGAAATCCTGCGCCTGCTCGACGGCCTGCAGACCGACGAACTCTGCCCATGCAATCGCAGCCTGGGCGGCGCCACGCTTTGACCCTGCAGCGCCGCTGACCGCCTCGACCGGGCATCAGCGGCGCACGAGCAAAGCCACCGCTTCGGCGGCAATGCCCTCGCCGCGCCCGGTGAAGCCCAGGCGCTCGGTGGTCTTGGCCTTCACATTGACGCGCGACACATCGACCCCGCAATCGGCGGCGATGCATACCGCCATCTGGCCGATGTAAGGCGCCATCTTGGGCGCTTGCGCGATGATGGTCGCGTCGATGTTGCCCACCACGTAACCAGCGGCGAGCACGCGGTCGGTACAGGCGCGCAACAGCACGCGCGAATCGGCACCCGCGTAGGTCGGATCGGTGTCGGGGAAATGCCGGCCGATGTCACCGAGACCGGCCGCGCCGAACAAGGCGTCGGTGATCGCATGCAGCAGCACGTCGGCATCGGAATGCCCGAGCAGGCCGCTGGGATGCGCAATCTCGACTCCGCCGATCACCAGGCGGCGCCCGGGCACGAGGGCATGAACATCGAATCCGGTGCCGATACGAAATGGAATGGGCATGGTGACCAGGACGAGCGTTGGATCAATGCGCGCCGAACAGCGCTGCGGCCAGCGCCAGATCGTCGCGATAGGTGAGCTTGAAATTGCGCGGCGACCCGCGTACCAGCTTGGGCCGCAGCCCCAGGGCTTCGACGGCGCCGGCTTCGTCGGTCACCTGATCGGAGGCGCGCAAGGCGCGCAGCAATAGTTCGCTGCGGAACATTTGCGGCGTCTGGGCGGCCCACAAGCCCGAGCGTTCGACGGTGACCGTGCCGCGCGCATGATCGGCCGCCACGGCGTCTTCGGCGCGCTTGAGCGTGTCGGCCACCGGCAGGGCCAACAAGCCGCCCACCGCGTCGTCGCGACATTCCGCGATCAGGCGCTCGATCAATTCCACCGTCACGCCCGGGCGCGCTGCGTCGTGCACGAGCACCCAATCATCGGGACGGACTTGTTCGCCCATCGCCTCCAGTCCGGCCAGGACCGAATCGCGCCGGGTCGCGCCGCCGCAATACAAGGGCACGACTTCCTCGCTCGCCCATTCGAACGCGCGATCGTCGGGCGACAGCACGACGAAGGTGGCGGTGATGGCGGGGCAGGCACGGAAGGCATCGAGCGTGCGATCGATGACGGCGCGACCGCCGAGCTGTGCATATTGCTTGGGGCCGTCGAGCCCCATGCGTGCGCCGGCGCCGGCAGCAGGAATGAGCGCAAAAAAGCGTGGTGCGGTCATGGCGGTTTCGTCGAAAGAGGTCGTCGCGGGCGATTTTCGCATGGGACCGCGTGGCACAATGCGCAGCGCACCATTTCCACCCTGCCCATGCGTTCCGACCGGATTCACGCATCGGCGGGGTGCCGTCATTTTGTGTTTCCGATGAAGATCGATTTAGCCTTCCCGCCCGCAGGCCAGCGCTTTGCCGCACCGACGCTCGCCGGCTCCAGCGACAGCCTGGCCATCGCAGGCGCCGTCGCGCCGGGGCGCACGACCGTGTTGGTCTGCGCCAACGCGACCGACACCCAGCGCTATGCCGACGAAATCGCCTGGTGGGCGCAATTGCTCGACAAGCGCATCGCGATCCACACCCTGCCCGACTGGGAAACGCTGCCCTACGACACGCTTTCGCCGCATCACGATCTGATCAGCGAACGCCTGGCCACGCTCGAACAGTTGCGTGAGCACAAATGCGAGTTGCTGATCGTCGGCAGCACGACCGCCTTGCAACGCATCGCGCCGCCGGCGTATCTCGCGGCCTACACCTTCGACTTCAAGCAGGGCCAAAAGCTCGATGCCGACAAGCTGCGCGCGCAACTCGTGCTCGCCGGCTATGCGCATGTGAGCCAGGTCATGTCGCCAGGCGAATATGCGGTGCGCGGCGGGCTCATCGATCTGTTCCCGATGGGCTCGGTGGTGCCATACCGGCTCGACCTGCTCGACGACGAGATCGAATCGATCCGCAGTTTCGACGCGGACACCCAGCGCAGCCTGTATCCGGTCAAGGAACTGCGGCTGCTGCCGGGGCGTGAATTTCCGCTCGACGAAGCGGCGCGCACACGCTTTCGCAAGCGCTACCGCGAGGAATTCGAAGGCGATCCGACCCGCTCGACGCTGTACAAGGACATCGGCACCGGCATCGCCAGCGCCGGCATCGAGTACTACCTGCCCTTGTTCTTCGACGACACCGCCACCTTGTTCGATTACCTGCCCGAGGATGCGCGCTTCATCCTCGCGGGCGACATCGACGGGGCGCTCAAGCGCTTCTGGGCCGACACCACCTCGCGCCACCGCTTTCTATCGGCCGACAAGGACCGCCCCATTCTCGCGCCCGAACGACTGTTCTTGAGCGTCGAGGCCTTCTACACCTACGCCAAGCCGCATGCGCGCCTGGTGCTGCATGCCGAGCAAAGCGGCGGCGCCGCGCACGGCAGCATCGCCGCCGCCCTGCCTGCGCTCACGATCGACCGGCGCGCGACCGACCCGGTGGCGGCCTTGCGCAAATTCGCAACCACCACGCGCGGACGCATCTTCATCGCGGCCGAATCGGCGGGCCGGCGCGAAACCATGCAGGAGTTGTTCAGCGAATACGGCCTGCGTGCCAAGCCGGTCGATTCCCTGGCCGCTTTCGAGACCGATGCCGCGCCGATGATGATCGGCGTCGCGCCTTTGTCGGCCGGGTTTTCGCTCGGCGAAGGCGACACGGCGATCCACATCGTCACCGAATCCGAGTTGTATGCGGTCGGGGCCGCAAGGCGCGGCCGGCGCAAGCAAGAACAGATCACCGCGGTCGACGCGATCATCAAGGATCTGTCCGAACTCAAGATCGGCGATCCGGTCGTGCATGCCCAGCACGGCATCGGCCGTTATCAAGGCCTGGTCTCGATGGATCTGGGCGAAGGGCCGGTCGAATTGCTCGAATTGCATTATTCGGGCAGCGCCAAGCTGTTCGTGCCGGTCGCGCAATTGCATCTGATTTCGCGCTATTCGGGCGCCGACCCCGAAACCGCGCCTTTGCATACCCTGGGCTCGGGTCAATGGGAAAAAGCGCGCCGCAAGGCCGCGCAACAAATCCGCGACACCGCGGCCGAATTGCTCAATCTGTACGCACGCCGCGCCGCGCGCCAAGGCCACAAATTCGAATTCAGCCGTGCCGATTACGAGGCCTTTGCCGAAGGCTTCGGCTTCGACGAAACCCCGGACCAAGCCGCCGCGATCGAGGCCGTGACGCGCGACATGACCTCGGGCGCGCCCATGGATCGTTTGGTGTGCGGCGATGTCGGCTTCGGCAAGACCGAAGTCGCGCTGCGCGCGGCCTTCATGGCGGTGGCGGGCGGCAAGCAGGTGGCCATCCTGGCGCCGACCACGCTGCTGGCCGAACAGCATTTCCAGACCTTCTCCGACCGCTTCGCCAATTTCCCGGTCAAGCTGGCCGAGCTTTCGCGCTTCAAGACCGGCAAAGAAGTCACGGCCGCAATCAAGGGCATCAATGACGGCCAGGTCGACATCGTGATCGGCACCCACAAGCTCTTGAGCGAAGACGTGAAATTCAAGCGCCTGGGGCTGGTGATCGTCGATGAAGAACACCGTTTCGGTGTGCGGCAAAAGGAGCGCATGAAAGAGTTGCGCGCCGAGGTCGACATCCTGACGCTGACCGCGACGCCGATTCCGCGCACGCTCGGCATGGCGATGGAAGGCTTGCGCGAGTTCTCGGTCATCGCGACCGCGCCGCAAAAACGCCTGGCCATCAAAACCTTCGTGCGGCGCGAATCCGACAGCGTCATCCGCGAGGCGGTGCTGCGTGAAATCAAGCGCGGAGGCCAGGTCTATTACCTGCACAATGAAGTCGAGACGATCGAGAACCGCCGCCTCAAACTCGAAGAATTGCTGCCCGAAGCGCGCATTTGCGTGGCCCATGGCCAGATGCACGAACGCGATCTCGAGCGCGTGATGCGCGACTTCACCCACCAGCGTTTCAATCTGCTGTTGTGCACCACGATCATCGAGACCGGCATCGACGTGCCGACCGCGAACACCATCATCATCCATCGCGCCGACAAATTCGGCCTCGCGCAATTGCATCAATTGCGCGGACGGGTGGGCCGTTCGCACCATCAGGCCTATGCTTACCTGATGGTCCATGATCCGGCGGGTCTCACCAAGCAGGCGCAATTGCGCCTCGACGCCATCCAGTCGATGGAAGAACTCGGCTCGGGCTTCTACCTGGCCATGCACGACCTCGAAATCCGCGGCGCCGGCGAGGTGCTCGGCGACAAGCAATCGGGCGACATGCACGAAATCGGCTTCCAGCTGTATGTCGAGATGCTCAACGAAGCGGTGCGCTCGCTCAAGAAGGGCAAGGAGCCCGATCTCGAACGGCCGCTCGGCGCCGTCACCGAGATCAATCTGCATGCGCCGGCCTTGCTGCCGTCCGACTATTGCGGCGATGTCCATGAACGCCTGACGATCTACAAGCGTTTGTCGAACTGCGAAACCGACGACCAGATCAACGCCTTGCGCGAAGAACTCGTCGATCGCTTCGGCAAGCTGCCCGACGCCACGCGCGCGCTGCTCGACGTGCACCGGCTGCGCATCGCGTCCAAATCCTTCGGCATCCAGAAGATCGATGCGAGCGACGCCGCCATCGTGGTGCAATTCGAAAAGAACGCACCGGTCGATCCGGCCAAGGTGATCGCCCTGATCCAGCGCAACCGCCACGTCAAACTCGCGGGCCAGGATAAGTTGCGCATGACCCAATCCGCGGCCACGGCCGAAGAACGCGCCAAATTGATCCGCCAACTGCTGCGCGAGCTGGCCTGAGACCCCATGAACCCTTACGATCCGGCGATGCAGCTAGAATGGGAACGCGATGCCCAGGCTCGCATCGGATCGACGCGCGTCATCGACGTCCAACCCCAAGCGCTTCATCGCGGACGCGCCTCCATGCTTCACCGATCGACACCAGCATGAATCTGATTCTCCACGGCGCGGCGCTCGATGCCGATCAACTGCGCAAGGCGCAAGCCCTCCTCGCCGGCCCGGTGCCGCAGCCGCACGGCCGTCTGATCGGCGGGCGTCCGCACGCCTGGCGTTTCGAATTCGACGCGATCGCGCCTGCCCAGCGCGCCGCGATCGACACCTGGTGCCAGCAACACCAAGTCGACGCCGCCTGGTTCGATGGCGAGGTCCCGGCCCTAGGCGATTACGCCCTGCTCGCGATGGACATGGATTCGACTCTGGTGACCATCGAGACCATCGACGAAGTCGCTGATTTTTGCGGGCGCAAAGCGCAGGTCGCGGCGATCACCGAGGCGGCGATGCGCGGTGAGATCACCGACTACAGCGAGTCCTTGCGCCGCCGCGTGGCCCTGCTCGCCGGACTCGACGCCACGGCCTTGGCACGGGTCTATGAAGAACGCATGAAACTATCGCCGGGGGCAAAAGCCCTGGTTGCGGCGGCACAAGCGGCCGGCCTCAAAACCTTGCTCGTGTCGGGCGGCTTCACCTTTTTCACCGACCGGCTGCGCCAGCGTCTGAACCTCGATTTTGCGCGCTCGAACACCCTGGGCATGCGCGACGACGCGCTCGACGGCACGGTCGTGGGCGAGATCGTCGATGCCGATGTCAAGGCGCGCACGGTCGCCCAGGTCTGCGAACAGCTTGGCGTGCCCACCAGTCGCGCCATCGTGATGGGCGATGGCGCCAACGATCTGAAGATGATGAAGCTCGCGGGCCTCTCGGTCGCCTTCCGCGCCAAGCCGGTGGTGCGTGCGCAAGCCAGCCTCGCCTTCGACCATTGCGGGCTCGACGGCCTGCTCGACATCCTGCGCTGACCCTCTCTGCGACGACCTGCCCGTGGCCGACTACGACCTGATCACCAACGATTTGCTGGCCGCAGCCAATGCGCTGCCGCTGCGCGTTGGGCTGGGTCCGAACGCCATGCCGCATGATCTGCCGGCCGACGCGGTCCTGATCGACGATGCGCTGCGACCGACTTCGCCCGGCTGGCAATTGCAGCTTGCGCGTCTGCTGCGGCAGATCGAATTGCTGCAGGCGGCCGGCCCGGCCGACAGCCAGCGCGCGGCGGTCACGCAACCCGATGCGGCGCTGCTCGCCCATCTCGACGCGGTTCAGCAAGAAGCCTTGCGCACGCGTTCATGCACCTCGTTCAGCACGCTCTCCGGGCTCACGCTCAGCGACGCAGTGTGTTCGGCCAAGGAAATCGACCGCGGTTGTGTGGTCCTGCTCGCACGCGCCTTCGAGCGTGTGTTCCGCGAGCGCGATCTGGCACCGCAAACCAAGGTCTTGATCGCCCCCTTGCAACTGCCCTTGATGCGTGCAGCCTTGCTCGACCGCGGCTTCTTCCTCGATCGCGACCATCCGGCGCGCGTGCTGCTGAACACCGTGATCGACGCCGTCGCCGGGCAATCCGAGCACGAGGCCGACATCGCCTTGTGCCGCGTGATCGACACCTGCACGCGCACGCTGTTGCACAGCACCGGCGAACCCAACGCCTTGTTTGCCGCGATGCAAACGCGCCTGGCGCGCTGGCTCGACGTCCGCACCCGCGAACGCAATGCGCGGCTGGCGCCGCTGGTGCATGAACAGGCGCGCAGCGAAGCGCAGGTGTTTGCCGAGGCCGAGGTCGAGCGACGCATCCAGCGCCGTTTCGAATTGGCCGACATCGACGAGACGCTTGCCGAGTTTCTGCGCGGGCCCTGGCGGCGAGCGCTGGTCCGGCGCTGCTTGGCACGCGATGCGGACAGCCATGCCTGGCAGCGCGCACTCGAAACCACCGACACCCTGGTCTGGAGCGTGCTGCCCAAGTCCAATTCGCTCGAACGCGGCGAAATGCTGCGCACCTTGCCGGCCCTCGTGAAATGCGTGACCGACGAAATCGATGCGATCGGCTGGGAAGGCGAAGCGCGCGCGGCCTTCTTGCGCTATCTGATGGATGCGCACGCCCAGGTGGCGCGCATGCCGCCACGCGGGGCGGCGGCCCGCCGTCCGGCCGGCGGCTGGCGTGATCATCCACATCGGCACGGTCGAGAAGGGTTCGCCCAAGGTTGGCGACCTGGCCGTAGCTAAGGTAGACAAGGCGCGCCGCATGGACATCATGCGCAACCACACGGCCACGCACATCCTCCACTGGGCGTTGCGCGAGGTGCTCGGCAGCCACTTCCCGGCGCACATCCCCGACGCGATCGACGACGTCATCCGCGCCGAGCTGCCGATCCGGCTCGACCGCTCGAGGATGCGCCCGCCGGCCTGACCGCCGGTGGCGATCAGTCGGTGGTGGCGGCCACGCGCGTCGCCACCACGTGCTCGGCCTCGAGGTGCCGCACCAGCACGCGGTGATTCGCCATGCGTTGCGCGCCGATGGCGAGCGACACCGTGACCGTCGGCAAGTAACCGGAATTTACGGCCGCAAATGACGCAATCACACCTGTCTCGTCCACGACGGGAGCGCTGCTCACACCGCTCACGAGCACGCGATCTCCCAACGGTTGCACAGAGACTTTTTTCACGTCTTTCGTCATATGCGTTTACGTGTAGTTATAAATGATAAGGGTC
>CAXBRX010000013.1:0-20505 GCA_963977835.1 uncultured Derxia sp. | reverse complement strand
CCGTATCGAGCGGGGATTCGCCCGGTTGAGGGGATTCGTCGACATCGGGTCGAGCGACATCGAAGGAAATGCGCAGGCGCGACAGCAACTCTCTGCGATAGCGGGAGCCAGAGGCGAGCACGATGGTGGGCAGCGGGCGGTTTTCGTCGGGGCGATGCGCGACTTGAGCGACAATGGAAGTCATTTCTGGATTTTCGCATGACCCAAACCTTGAGATTGAATCTGCCGGACTTTTGCGCCCATGGCGAGGCGCGCGAAGGCGTGCTGGCACCCGAATCGTTTGCGCGTCTGCATGCCGAAGTGGTCGAGGTGGTCAGCGGCCGATGGCATGTCGAGGGGCGGCTGGCCTTGCGCCAGGAATTGCCTGAATACGAAGGCCGCCCCATCCTCGATTTGTCGGTCGAAGCCGTGTTGCGGGTGGCCTGCGTGCGTTGCCTCGAACCGGTCGAGATGGCGGTTCGCGTCGAGCGTGGATTCGTCGCGGTCGAGTCGGACGCCGAGGCCGACGAAGCACTGACCGAAGACGACCGGTACGACGCGGTCGTCAGCAGTCTTCAATTCGATTTGGCTGGCCTGATCGAGGATGAAATCCTGATGGCCTTGCCCGCGCAACCGCGCCATGAACGCTGCTCGCCGCAGGCCCTGGCGGCGCTCGGGCTGTCGGCGGACGAGGAGGGGGTGGCGCTGCAAGTGCCCAAAGACAATCCGTTCGCAGTGCTGCAAGCGCTCAAGAAACACTGAACGCGATGATTCATAAGCGCTTTTTCGCAGTAGAGGGTGTGCTCTGACGCGGATTTCCTGCTAGAATCTCATGCTTTCTTGAGCTCGCGAGCCGGAAGCCAGTGGCTGAATCAGCAGTTGTCAGCGATTGGGGATGGCGCAACCGAATGTCGGAAAAATCGCGTATTTGCGGGCCTTTACATCGATTACGTCGTATCCGGAGTAACAACCATGGCCGTTCAACAGAACAAAAAGTCGCCGTCCAAGCGCAACATGCACCGCGCGCATGACTTCCTTGCGACCCCGGCGATTTCGGTCGAGCAATCCACCGGTGAAGTGCATCGCCCGCATCACATCAGCCCCAATGGCTTCTACCGCGGCAAGAAGATCGTCAAGTCCAAGGCCGACGAATAAGCTGCGCCTTGCGCCCGGCTTCATTGCTGTATCGACCCCGTTTGATGGCCGTCGCGATCGGCGGCCATCGCGCCTCCCGGTGCTTGCAGGGGCGAGGCGCATCTCCTCTTTCAGATCCAGACCGTGACTGACACCGTGCCGGTGCGTCTCGCGGTTGATTGCATGGGCGGTGATCACGGATTGTCCGTGACGCTGCCTGCAGTCGCTGCCGCAGCCGCACGTTTGCCGGATGCATGTTTCGTGCTCGTCGGGCCCGAAACCCAGGTGCGCGAGGCGCTCCCAGCGGCGTTGCGCACCCATCCGCGTATCGAATTTCGCAATGCGACCGAAGTGGTCGCGATGGACGATGCCATCGAGGTGGCGCTGCGCCGCAAGAAGGACTCTTCGATGCGCGTGGCCGTCGAGCTCGTCAAGGCGGGCGAGGCCCATGCCGCCGTGTCGGCCGGCAATACCGGCGCCTTGATGGCGATCTCGCGCTACGTCCTCAAAACCATCGAAGGCATCGATCGCCCGGCGATCGCGTTTGCCCTGCCCAATTCCGCGGGCGGCGCAACGACGATGCTCGATCTTGGCGCCAACGTCGATTGCAGCGCCGATCATCTGCTGCAATTCGGCATCATGGGTGCCGCCTATGTCGCGACGCTCGAGAGCAAGCCGCGCCCGAGCATCGGACTGCTCAACATCGGCGAAGAAGTCATCAAGGGCAATGAAGTCGTCAAGCAGGCCGGCGAATTGCTGCGCAATTCCGGACTGAACTTCATCGGCAATGTCGAAGGCAACGACATCTTCAAGGGCACGGCCGATGTCGTGGTCTGCGATGGTTTCGTCGGCAATGTCGCGCTCAAGACCACCGAAGGGCTGGCCCAGATGCTGGGCGGCTTCATCAAGGCCGAGTTCACGCGCAATCTGCTTACGCGTTGCGTCGCCTTGATGGCGTATCCGATCCTGTCGCGCTTCAAAAAGCGCGTCGATCATCGCCGCTACAACGGCGCCGCTTTGCTCGGCCTGAAAGGCGTGGTCTTCAAAAGCCACGGTTCAGCCGATGCTTATGCATTCGAATGGGCGCTCAAACGTGCGCACGACGCAGTCGCGGGCGGGTTGCTGCCCGGACTGGTCAATGAACTCAAGGCCTATCAGCAAGCACACCCGGGGGCAGTGGAGACAACCGAGGCACCCCGGACTGCGCCGCCGTCGGCGCAATGAGAAAGTGAAGACGCCATGACGCATACGCGTATCACCGGTACCGGCAGCGCGCTGCCTGCCCGTTGTGTGTCGAACGATGAACTCGCCGCCGAACTGGCGACGCGCGGTATCCAGACCTCCAACGACTGGATCGTCGAACGCACGGGGATCAAGCAACGCTATATCGCCAATGCAGACGAGACGACCTCGGGGCTGGCCACGCTGGCCGCGCGACGCGCGATGCAGGCTGCGGGCGTCGGCGCCGACCAGATCGATCTGATCGTCCTGGCGACGTCGACTGCTGACATGACCTTTCCGAGCACGGCTTGCCTGGTGCAGGCGGCGCTCGGCATCCGTGGCGGCGCAGCTTTCGATCTGCAAGCGGTCTGCAGCGGCTTCGTGTATGCGCTGACGACGGCCGATGCCTTGATCCGTACCGGCGCTTACCGGCGCGCACTCGTGATCGGCGCGGAAACGTTCTCGCGCATCCTCGACTGGAACGATCGCACCACCTGCGTGTTGTTCGGCGACGGTGCCGGGGCCGTGGTGCTCGAAGCCTCGGAAACACCGGGGATTCTGGCCGCCCGATTGCACGCCGACGGCAGCCACGCCAACATTTTGTGCACCGCCGGTTCGATCCAGAATGGCGCGATCGTCAATCATCCCTTCCTGCGCATGGACGGCCAGTCGGTGTTCAAGCTCGCCGTGCATGTGCTCGACCAGAACGCGCGCGAAGTGCTGGCCGCGGCGCACATGACGCCCGACGAGATCGATTGGACGATCCCGCATCAGGCCAACATCCGGATTCTCAACTTCACCACCAAGAAGCTCGGTATCCCGCCCGAAAAACTGATCGTCACGGTCGATCAACACGGCAATACGTCGGCCGCTTCGGTGCCCTTGGCACTCGATCTTGCGGTGCGCGATGGCCGTGTACGCAAGGATCAATGCGTGCTGCTGCAAGGCGTGGGCGGCGGGTTCACCTGGGGTAGCGTGCTGGTTCGCATGTAGGAGCAATCGAAATGAAGATCGCTTTCGTATTTCCCGGGCAAGGGTCGCAATCGGTCGGCATGTTCAACGGCTTCAATGCCAACGCCACGGTACGCGCAGTGGTCGATGACGCCTCGCAGGCGATCGGCAGCAATCTCTGGACGCTCGCCGAGAACGGCCCGGCCGAAGAACTGGGCCTGACCACCAACACCCAGCCCATCATGCTCGCGGGCGGCGCGGCCTTCTTCCAGGCCTGGCGCGCGCGCGGCGGTGCGATGCCGGCGGTGGTGGCCGGGCACAGCCTGGGCGAATACACCGCGCTGGTGGCCGCCGGGGCGTTGACGGTGCCGCAAGCCGCAGCGCTCGTGCGATTTCGCGCCGATGCGATGCAAAGCGCGGTGCCGGTCGGCGTCGGCGCGATGGCAGCCGTCATGGGCCTCAATGCCGAAGCTGTGCGTGCCGCGTGTGCCGAGGCCGCGCAAGGGCAGGTCGTCGAGGCCGTCAATTACAACGAACCGGCGCAAACTGTGATCGCCGGGCACAAGGAAGCCGTCGAACGGGCAGGGGTGGCGGCCAAGGCCGCTGGCGCGAAGCGCGCCTTGCCTTTGCCGGTGTCGGCGCCTTTCCATTCGAGCCTGATGAAGCCGGCCGCCGATCGTTTGGCCGCGCGTTTGGCCGATGAGATCATCCAGGCACCTGCCTGCGCGGTGATCAACAATGTGGATGTCGCGATCGAGACCGATCCGGCCAAGATCAAGGATGCGCTGGTGCGCCAGGCCTGCAATGCCGTGCGCTGGGTCGAGACTGTGCAGCGCATGCAGCAACTGGGCGTCACGCATCTGGTGGAATGCGGACCGGGCAAGGTGCTCGCCGGCCTGACCAAGCGCATCGCGCCCGACATCGCCACGCTCAACATCAACGATCAGGCCACGCTCGACGCTGCGCTCGAAGCCTTGGCCTGAGCACAAGACAGACAATTCCAATCCATCGGAACGGGGACGACATGCAGCAAAACCTCGAAGGTCAAATCGCACTGGTGACCGGCGCTTCGCGCGGGATCGGCCAGGCCATCGCGCTCGACCTGGCGCGCCACGGTGCCACGGTGATCGGCACTGCCACGACGGCGTCCGGCGCCGCGAACGTGACCGAAGCGCTGGGCGGCGGCAACGGCAAGAGCCGCGGCGCGGTGCTCGACGTGAACGACGCCGCAGCGGCTGACGCCTTGATCGACAGCATCGTGGCCGAATTCGGCGCGCTGCACATTTTGGTCAACAACGCCGGCATCACGCGTGACACGCTCGCCATGCGCATGAAGGACGACGATTGGGATGCGGTGATCGATACCAATCTGAAAGCCGTGTTCCGGCTTTCGCGTGCGGTCATCAAGCCCATGATGAAGCAACGCCAAGGGCGGATCATCAACATCACTTCGGTGGTCGGCGCCTCGGGCAACCCGGGCCAGGCCAACTATGCGGCGGCCAAGGCGGGCGTGGCGGGTATGACCCGTGCGCTGGCGCGCGAGATCGGCAGCCGCGGCATCACCGTCAATTGCGTCGCGCCCGGTTTCGTCGAAACCGACATGACCAAGGCCCTGGACGACAAGCAGACGGCCGCTTTGCTGGCCAACATCCCGCTCGGACGTCTGGGTAAACCCGAAGATATCGCCGCTGCAGTCACGTTTTTGGCGTCCGCAGCCGCGGGTTACATCACCGGAACCACGGTGCATGTGAACGGCGGCATGTACATGTCCTGATTTAGCCCAAACAAACTTGAAAACACTGGTCACAAACCGCTGGTAGAATCCGCCTCCGGTTTGGCGCCCTCGCCCAAGCAATGTCATTGCAACTTTGAGGAGAAGAAATGGACGACATCGAAGCCCGCGTGAAGAAGATCGTCGCGGAACAGCTCGGCGTCAACGAAGCCGACATCAAGAACGAATCTTCGTTCGTTGACGATCTTGGCGCGGACTCGCTGGATACCGTTGAACTCGTGATGGCGTTGGAAGACGCCTTCGAGACGGAAATTCCGGACGAAGAGGCCGAAAAGATCACCACGGTTCAACAGGCCATCGACTACGTTACGTCGCACAAGAAGGCCTGATGCAGTTTCCGCGGCGCCCATGCGCCACGG
Organism: uncultured Derxia sp.; assembly: GCA_963977835.1. GTDB lineage: Bacteria > Pseudomonadota > Gammaproteobacteria > Burkholderiales > Burkholderiaceae_E > CAXBRX01. The sequence continues at coordinate 15,069 of CAXBRX010000013.1, read as the reverse complement.
TCGAGGCGCCGCCCGACCAATCCGGTCTGGCGGCGCTTGTTTCTTGCGCATCCGATCAGGATCGACCCTTCATCGACACTTCATGTCAGCCGGTGCATCATCCGGTGCCACGATTTCACCCTTGATAGCCTATCCAATCGCATGACTCGTCGCCGCGTCGTCGTCACCGGTCTGGGCATCGTCAGCCCCGTCGGTAATACCGTTTCCGAAGCCTGGTCCGCGCTGGTCGCAGGCAAGTCCGGCATTGCGCCGGTCACCAAATTCGATGCCAGCGCGCTGGCCTGCCGGTTTGCCGGCGAGGTCAAGAACTTCGAGCTCGAGAAGTACATCCCGGGCAAAGAAGCGCGCCACATGGATACCTTCATCCATTTCGGCATGGCCGCCGGCATTCAGGCATGGGAAGACTGCGGCCTGGCCGTCAGCGAAGAAAATGCCGAGCGCATCGGCGTGCTGATCGGCTCGGGTATCGGCGGCTTGCCGCTGATCGAAGAAACCCAGGTCGAATACGCGGCGCGCGGTCCACGCCGGATTTCGCCGTTCTTCGTGCCGGCCTCGATCATCAACATGATCTCGGGCAACCTGAGCATCCGTTATGGATTCCGTGGCCCCAATCTGGCCATCGTGACGGCTTGCACGACCGGGTTGCACAGCATCGGTGCGGCTGGCCGCCTGATCGAATACGGCGATGCCGACGTGATGATCGCCGGTGGCGCCGAATCGACGGTTTCGCCCTTGGGCATCGGCGGCTTTGCCGCAGCGCGCGCGCTGTCTTCGCGCAACGATGACCCGGCGACCGCTTCGCGCCCGTGGGACAAAGATCGCGATGGTTTCGTGCTCGGTGAGGGCGCGGGCGTCGTGGTGCTCGAAGAATACGAACACGCGCGCAAGCGCGGCGCCAAGATCTACGCCGAACTGGTCGGCTTCGGCATGAGCGCCGATGCGTATCACATGACCGCGCCCAACATGGATGGCCCGCGCCGTTCGATGGTCAATGCGCTGCGCAACGCCGGCATCACGGCCGAAGACGTCCAGTACTTGAACGCGCACGGCACGTCGACCCCTTTGGGCGATCTGAACGAAACCAATGCCATCAAGGCGGCCTTCGGCGCGCATGCGGGCAAGCTGGTGGTGAATTCGACCAAATCCATGACCGGGCATTTGCTCGGCGGTGCAGGTGGCATCGAATCCGTCTTCACGATCCTGGCGCTGCATCATCAGGTGTCGCCGCCGACGATCAATATTTTCAATCAAGATCCTGAGTGCGATCTTGATTACTGCGCCAATACCGCGCGGGACATGAAAATCGATCTGGCAATGAAGAACAATTTCGGTTTCGGCGGCACCAACGGCACTTTGGTCTTCCGCCGCGCCTAGGCGATGTCAAGGCGGCGCTGGGCAGATCCGTTCACGGTCGATCTCCACAGCGCTGCCTGGCTGCTGCGCCTGGGTTCTTGCATTCTCGTCGCAGGCACCTGCGCTTTGTTGTTTGCCGGATGGCTGCGCTGGCGCACCGATACCCTGAGCTTTGGCGCATCGTTCGCGCTGGCGGTCGGTTTCCTTTGTTTGATCGCCGGTGCGGAGTCGTTACGCCGCCATGCACACCGTCGCCATGCGGTGTGCGTGGACGTTGCCGGCGAACTGAGTCTCGATGGCAGGGCAGCTCAGGTGCTCGCCCAAAGCTGGGAGAGCGGTCGCCTGGCGGGGCTCGTGCTTAGCACCGACGATGGACGCACCCAAACCGTCTTGCTCGTGCCGGGCTGTGCGCCGGTGCTTGAATTGCAGCGCTTGCGCACCTACATGCGCTGGAGGCTCGCGCAAGAACCGGCCAGCGCAATCGGCGACAATGCGGCCGAGCGTGGTGCCGGCGTTCAGTAAGCTTGGCCGCGCGACGAACGCATTCGACCGATCCCGGCCAATCCAACCCAAGGTGGCATGAAACCTCCCGAATCGCCCGACGCAGATCCGCAAGCCGACGACGGCCGTCTCGACGAGGGGGATCCGCAGTCCGAGGCTGCTCAGTCGGCCAGCATCGACGACGGCAGCGCGCTCATGGGCGGTCAGGCCGAATTCGTGAGCCACGATACCGGGCAGGGCGGCGATCGCGCGCTGGACCAACTGCTGGTCGAGCGGGTTCAGGCAGGCGACAAGCGCGCCTTCGAGCTGCTGGTGATGAAATACCAGCGCAAGGTGCATCGGCTGTTGTCGCGTTTCATCCGCGACGCCGCCGAGGTCGAGGACGTTGCGCAGGACGCATTTATCAAGGCCTATCGTGCGTTGCCGCAGTTCCGCGGCGAATCCGCGTTCTACACTTGGCTGTATCGCATCGCGGTCAACACGGCGAAGAATTACCTCGTTTCCCAGGGCAGGCGCGCGCCGACGACGACCGATGCGAATTCGGAAGAAGCGGAAACTTTCGACGATGCGGAACAACTAAGGGAGATCGGTACACCGGAATCCGTCCTGCATGGCAAGCAGGTGGCGGAGACGGTGAACCGTGCGATGGATGAATTGCCTGAGGAATTGAGGACGGCGATCACCCTGCGCGAGATCGAAGGCATGAGTTACGAGGAAATCGCTGCAGTGATGAATTGCCCGATCGGCACCGTGCGGTCGCGGATTTTCCGCGCGCGCGAGGCGATCGCGGGGCGCTTGCGCCCTTTGCTCGGAACCTCGAAGGAGAAGCGGTGGTAGCGACCCAGAGAACCGAAACGAACGATCAGCACGACGATTTGTCGGCCCTGATCGATGGTGAACTGTCCGACGAACAGGCCGCGCGCGCCCTCGATCGTCTGCTGGCCGATCCGCAGGCGCAGGCGCAATGGATGGCATATCACGCCCAGGCCGACGCGATGCGCTTTCCGTCCGCCTCGACCTTGCACGACGATGCCTTCCTCGACGCGTTTCGCGAGCGCTTCGCAAGCGAACCGGTCCATCTGCCGGTGTCGCGGCCTGCAACCGCCATCAAGCACGCACGCGCTGCACGCCAATGGCGGCGCACTTGGCTGCGTTACGGCATGCCGGGGGCCGCGGCTGCGGCGGCCGTGGCGGTGGTGAGCTGGATGACTTATCCGCAGTTCAATGGCCGCAATTCGGAGGCCGGCATCGTGGCGGTGGGCGGTGGTCAGTCGCGCGCCGCAGCGCCCGTGGTGCCACAAGACTACCTGCTCGCCCATCAGCAATACGCGCCGTCGTCGCGCTTTCACGGCGTAGCGCCGTATGTGCGCACGGCGAGCATGGTGACGCCGGTGCAGGCCGGCAACGAACCGCGCGCACGCCAATGAAGTGGTGGCGATCGACCGCTGCCTGCGCGGCGGCTTGTGCTGCGTTGTGCGCCCAGGCGACCGGCACGGCGCCGAGCGAAAACAGCGAATTGCAATGGCTCGAACGGCTGCAATCTGCGCCGACGCGCGTCAATTACCACGGCGTGTTCGTCTATCAGCAAGGCGATCAGGTCCAGTCTTCGCGCATCACCCACATCGCCGATGCCTCGGGTTCGCGCGAGCGCCTGGAGGTGCTCGACGGACAACCGCGCGAATATTTGCGGCACGACGACGAAGTGCGCTGCCTGCTGCCCGAACTCAAGCAGATCCTGGTCGAGCGCGCGGGTTCGCGCGAGAGTTTTCCGGCACTCATCCTGTCGTCGGCGAAAGAAATCACCGCGCATTACACCTTGCGCAAGGTCGGTGGCGAGCGCGTGGCCGGGCAGGAGACCGACGCTCTCGAACTGACCCCGCGCGATGCCTGGCGCTTTGGCTATCGGTTCTGGGCGGATCGCGCCACCGGGCTGCCGCTCAAGGCCCAGACGATCAATGAAAAAGGCGAAGTGGTCGAGCAGATCGCGTTCTCCGAAATCCGTATTGGCCAGGGCGTCGATCGATCGCAACTGAAATCGCGCCTCAATACCGAGGGCTGGCGGGTCGAGAATCTGCCGCCGCAACCGGTGACGGCGATTCCGTGGAAGATCGAATCGCCGGTGCCGGGGTTCAAGAAGGTGCGCGAGGTGCGGCGCTCGTTCGGCGGACATCCGAATGTGCTGCAGATCGTGTTCAGCGATGGCCTCGCCGCGGTCTCGATCTTCATCGAGCCTTTGCGCGAAGGGCAATCGACCCAGGACACCGCCGCCACCAAGGGGGCGATCAACATGCTCGGCAAGCGTTTGGGCAATGATTGGATGACCGTGCTCGGCGAGGTGCCGGCACCGACCTTGCGCCAATTCGCCAATGCGGTCGAGCCGCAACCCGCTGCCAAACCGTGAGCGGGTACATGGTGCCAACGGGCGCCGTTGCCCGGCCTCAATCCTGCTGAATTGATTCGGACCACCATGCAACTGGATTTGTTGTCGCGTAGTTATTGCCATCTTTGCGACCTGATGCTGGACGCTGTACGCGCGCACCCGGGCGGTGCGCAGGCCGACATCCGCATCGTGGACGTGGATGCCGATCCGGTGCTCGAAGCGCGTTTCGACGAGCAGGTGCCGGTCCTCATGCATGGCGACGAGGTGATTTGCTGGGGCCGTTTCGACTCGGCGGCTTTCGCCGCATTCGTCGCGCGCCAGCAGGCTTGACGCTGGCCGATCGCCGCTGCGTCGCGGCAAACCCGCAGCCGCGACGCTCCTCGGGGCCGCTCAAGTAGAATGGCGGATGTTCGGCGCGCTTTCCGGCGCGCCTTTGCTTTGTCTAGGGCCTATGCAGCACATCCGCAATTTCTCCATCATCGCGCACATCGACCACGGCAAGTCGACTCTGGCTGATCGCCTGATCCAGCGTTGCGGCGGTTTGTCCGACCGCGAGATGGAAGAACAGGTCCTCGATTCGATGGATCTCGAGCGTGAACGCGGCATCACCATCAAGGCGCAAACGGCCTCGCTCAGCTACAAGGCGCAGGACGGCAAGATCTACAACCTCAACCTGATCGACACTCCGGGCCACGTCGACTTTTCCTATGAAGTCAGCCGGTCGTTGTCGGCCTGCGAGGGCGCGCTGTTGGTGGTGGATGCGAGCCAGGGTGTCGAGGCGCAGACGGTGGCCAACTGCTACACCGCGATCGAACTCGGTGTCGAGATCGTGCCGGTGCTCAACAAGATGGATCTGCCCCAGGCCGATCCGGACACCGCGCGCGCCGAGATCGAGGACGTCATCGGCATCGACGCCTCGCATGCGATTCCAGCCTCCGCCAAGACCGGCATGGGCGTCGATGACATCCTCGAGGCGGTGATCGCGCGCATTCCGCCGCCCAAGGGCGATCCGGCCCAGCCTTTGCAGGCCTTGATCATCGATTCATGGTTCGACAATTACGTCGGCGTCGTGATGCTGGTGCGGGTGGTCAACGGTACGCTGCGTCCGCGCGACAAATTGCTGTTCATGGCCACCGGTGCCAACCAGTTGTGCGAGCAGGTCGGCGTGTTCACGCCCAAATCGGTCGCGCGCGAGGTGTTGAGCGCGGGCGAGGTGGGTTTCGTCATCGCCGGCATCAAGGAACTCAAGGCGGCCAAGGTCGGCGATACGATCACCCATGCGGGCAAGCCCGCGGCCGCTGCGTTGCCGGGCTTCAAGGAAGTGCAACCCCAGGTGTTCGCGGGCTTGTTCCCGGTCGAAGCCAATCAATACGACGCGCTGCGCGATTCGCTCGAAAAACTCAAGCTCAACGACGCTTCGCTGCAATACGAACCCGAGGTGTCGCAGGCGCTGGGCTTCGGTTTTCGCTGCGGCTTCCTCGGCCTGCTGCACATGGAGATCGTGCAGGAACGCCTGGAGCGCGAATTCGACATGGATCTGATCACGACCGCGCCGTCGGTCGTGTACGAAGTGCTGATGAAGGACGGCAGCGTCATCCAGGTCGAGAATCCGTCCAAGCTGCCCGATCCGGCCAAGATCGAAGAAGTCCGCGAGCCCATCGTCACCGTGCATCTGTACATGCCGCAGGACTATGTCGGCTCGGTGATCACGCTGTGCATCGCCAAGCGCGGCGTGCAGATCAACATGCAATACCACGGCCGCCAGGTGATGCTGACCTACGAAATGCCGTTGGCCGAGATCGTGCTCGACTTCTTCGACCGGCTGAAATCGGTCTCGCGCGGTTATGCGTCGATGGACTACGAGTTCAAGGAATATCGCGCGGCCGACGTGGTCAAGGTCGACATGCTGATCAACAGCGACAAGGTCGATGCGCTGTCGATCATCGTCCACCGCAGCAATTCGCAATCGCGCGGGCGCGAAGTGGCCGCCAAGATGCGTGAACTGATCCCGCGCCAGATGTACGACGTGGCGATCCAGGCCGCGATCGGCGCCAACATCATTGCGCGCGAGAACATCAAGGCATTGCGCAAGAACGTGCTTGCCAAATGCTATGGCGGCGACATCACCCGCAAGAAGAAGCTGCTCGAAAAACAAAAAGCCGGCAAAAAACGCATGAAGCAGGTCGGCACCGTTGAAATTCCGCAGGAGGCCTTTCTGGCCATCCTGCAAGTGGACGACAAGTCATGAACTTCGCGTTGATTCTTTTCCTATTGTCGATTGCGACCGGCGCAGTCTGGATCTACGACCGCTTCGTCTTGCGGCGCGCCCGCATTGCCGATACCGAGCGCGCGCTGGCCACTTTCGATGCCAACGCGGGTCAGATGGACGCCGAAGCGCGCGCCAAGGAGCGCGAACATCTGCGCTTGAGCAAGCTCCAGCAACCGGGCTGGGTCGAGTACACCGGCGGATTTTTCCCGGTCATCATCGTGGTTTTTTTCCTGCGCTCCTTCGTCGCAGAACCGTTTCGCATTCCCAGCGGGTCGATGATTCCGACCCTGTTGGTGGGCGATCTGATTCTGGTGAACAAGTTCACCTACGGCATTCGATTGCCCGTCATCGACAAGAAAATCATCGAGGTCGGCAGTCCGCAACGCGGGGACGTGATGGTGTTTCGCTACCCCGAGGATGAGTCCGAAAACTACATCAAGCGTGTGGTGGGCCTGCCCGGCGATACGGTGGTCTACGAGAACAAGCGGTTGACGATCAACGGGCAGCCAGTTTCGGTGGCCAAGATGGACGATTATTTCGACGGCCCGGAACTGCAATTGAAGCGCCAATACAACGAGCATCTGGGCAATGTCGACCATCGGATCATCAACGATGACCGGGCGCCGACCGCGACGTCCCATCATGATTTCCGCTTTGTTGATCGATGCACCTACAATGACCTGGGTTTTCGCTGTACCGTCCCGGCGGGCCATTACTTCATGATGGGCGACAATCGCGACAACAGTTTGGATTCGCGTGTCTGGGGGTTCGTGCCCGAAGGTAACATCGTGGGCAAGGCGTTTTTTGTCTGGATGAATTTCAGCGATCTGTCGCGTATCGGCAGCTTCAAATGATCGGCGAGAGGACTATGGGACTCAGAAGTCGGCAGCGTGGCGTCAGCCTGTTGGCGGTGTTGTTTTGGGGCGCAATCATCGCCTTCGTGTTTTTGATCGGGATGCAGGTCGTCCCTTCGTTCACCGAATATCGGGAAATCAAGTCTGCCACCCAGCGCGCGGCTAATTCTGGCGAGACGGTCGGCGCCATCCGCGATGCTTTCAGCAAACAGCAGCAGGCGGGTTACATCAGCTCGATTTCGCCGCAGGATCTCACCATCACCAAGGACGCGAGTGGCAAGGTCGTGGTGAGCTTCGCCTATCAGAAGAAGCTGCCCTTGTTCGGACCGGTGAGCCTCGTCATCGATTACGCAGGAAGCTCGACCGCGCAATGAGCGCGTGCTGTCTCCATGGCTGACCAGAAGACCCTGTGCGCCCGGCTCGGTTATGAGTTCAAGAATCCGATGCTGCTCGAGCAGGCGCTGACGCATCGCAGCCATAGCGGGTTTCACAACGAACGACTCGAATTTCTCGGTGATGCTGTCCTGAACTGCGTCATCGGCCGCCTGTTGTTCGACAAGTACACCCGCATCGATGAAGGCGATCTTTCGCGCGTGCGCGCCAACTTGGTCAAGCAACAATCGTTGTATGAGATCGCGCAACGGCTCGAGTTGAGCGGCCTGTTGCGACTGGGGGAGGGCGAACTGAAAAGCGGTGGATTTCGCCGCCCGTCGATTCTGGCCGATTCGGTCGAGGCGGTGTTCGGCGCGATTTTTCTCGATGCCGGATTCGATGCGGTGTCCGCAGTGATCGCACAGTTGTACAAGCCCGTGCTCGACCATGTCGATCCGCAAACACTGGGCAAGGATGCCAAGACCTTGCTTCAGGAATATCTCCAGGCGAAGCACATTCCCCTGCCGATCTACACGGTGATCGCGACCCGCGGCGCCGCTCATAGCCAGGAATTCGAGGTGGAATGCGCGGTGCCCAAGCTCAATGTGCAGGTCAAGGGCGGAGGCGGCAGCCGGCGTGCGGCGGAACAAGCCGCAGCACGCAAGGCGCTCGATGCCATCCAGGCCATCGCGCCGGCCGCTCCGCGCAAATCGCGCAGCGCGGCCAAGTCGCAAACCACCGAGTGAGCCCCGATGGCCCCCAATGACGCCTCGGCGGCCACGCCGGAATCCGTCGCTCCGGCGCAATTTCGTACCGGATTCGTCGCCATCGTCGGCCGTCCCAATGTCGGCAAGTCGACGCTGACCAATGCGCTCGTCGGCCAGAAGGTCAGCATCACGGCCGACAAGGCCCAGACCACGCGCCATCGCATCCACGGCATCCTGACGACGCCCGACACGCAATTCGTCTTCGTCGATACGCCGGGCTATCAGACCAAACACGGCGGCGCGCTCAATCGCTCGATGAACCGCGCGGTGATGTCGGCGCTTTCGGATGTGGACTGCATCGTCTGGGTCGTCGAAGCCTTGCGTTACGGCGCGCCCGATCAGCAAGTGCTGCGCCTGTTGCCCAAAAACACGCCGGTGGTCCTGGTCATTTCCAAGACCGATCTCGCCCAACCGCGCGACCGACTGCTTCCGTTCATCCAGAAGCTGGCCGCCGAGCGCGAATTTGCCGCGATCGTGCCGGTCTCGGCGCGGCGTGGACAGCAACTCGATGATTTGCTCGCCGAAATCCGCAAGCATCTGCCCGAAGGCGAGCCGATGTTCGATGCCGACGATTTCACCGACCGCAGCACGCGGTTTCTGAGCGCCGAGACCATCCGCGAAAAGGTGTTCCGCCTGGTCGGCGATGAGCTGCCTTATCGCAGCACGGTGCAGATCGACAAGTACGAAGAAGGCGAGGGCCTGCAGCGCATTTACGCGACCGTCCTCGTCGACAGCGACAATCACAAGGCCATCCTGATCGGTGCCAACGGCGAGCGCATCAAGCGCATTGCGAGCGAGGCGCGCGTCGATCTCGAGCGCCAGCTCGGCACCAAGGTGTATCTCGAGCTTTGGGTGAAGGTGCGCAGCGGTTGGGCCGATACCGATGCGTCGGTGCGCGCCCACGGCCACGAATGAGGCTGCCGTGTCGGTGCAGCCGGCGACATCGCTGAAAGCGCGGCGCACGCATGGCGGCGAGGGCAGCCGCGTCCATGACGAGCCCGGCTACATCCTGCATGCCACGCCTTACCGCGAGACCAGCCTGGTCTTGCAGGCGTTCACGCGCACGCATGGTCGGGTGCCGCTGGTCGCCAAAGGGGCCAAGCGCCCCACCTCGCAATTGCGGCCGGTGCTGGTGTCGTTGCAGCCTTTGTTGTTGAACTGGTCCGGTCGCGGAGAGGTCAAGACCCTGACCGCCGCGCATTGGGTCGGCGGGCAGGCCATGCTCAAGGACGCCGCCTTGTTGTGCGGCTTCTACATGAACGAATTGCTGCTCAAGCTGACCGCGCGCGAAGACCCGCACGAGCGCTTGTTCGACGCCTACACGCTCGGCTTGGCCGATCTGGCCGCGGGCACTGCCAAGGCGGTCGTGCTGCGCCGGTTCGAGCATGCCTTGCTGCGCGAGATCGGCCTGGGCATCGAACTCGATCGGTGCGCCGATGGCGAACCGGTGGAGCCGGAGGTCTTGTACGTCTGCATTCCCGAATTCGGTGTACGGCTCGCGCGCAATGGCGATGATCCCGACCTGCAACGCATCACCGGCCGCGCCTTGCAGGCGATCGAACAGGCGGATTATTCCGATCCTGCCACCGTCGCCCAGGCCAAACCTTTGATGCGCGGCTTGATTCATCATGCGCTGTCGGGCCGTGCGCTCGCCACGCGACAACTTCTTCTGGACATTCACGCCCTATGATCGACCTCGGCGTCAACATCGACCACATCGCCACCGTGCGCAACGCGCGTGGCACTCCGTATCCCGATCCGATCCGCGCCGCCTTGCTGGCCGAGGAGGCCGGGGCCGATCTCATCACCTTGCATCTGCGCGAAGACCGCCGGCACATCCGCGACGCCGATGTGCGCACCTTGCGTCCGCAGTTGCGCACACGCATGAATCTCGAAGCCGCGGTCACGCCCGAGATGGTGGCCTTTGCTTGCGAGGTGAAACCGCAAGATGTCTGCCTGGTACCGGAACGTCGCGAAGAACTCACGACCGAAGGCGGGCTCGATGTCGCCGGCGGGTTCGAGCGTGTGCGCGAGGCCGTCGCGCGCTTGACCGACGCCGGCATCCGGGTGTCCTTGTTCATCGATCCCGACGAGCGCCAGATCGACGCCGCGGTGCGCGCCCATGCGCCGGTCATCGAGATCCATACCGGGCGCTACGCCGAAGCGCATGACGAAACCCAGCGCCAGGCAGAACTCGAACGCGTCGCACAAGCGGTCGGCTGGGGTTGCACACGCGGTCTGCGCGTCAATGCCGGGCATGGCCTGCATTACGGCAATGTGGCCGAGGTGGCGCGACTCACCGGCATCGCCGAACTCAACATCGGGCATGCGATCGTGGCCGAAGCCTTGTTCATGGGCTGGGAAGCCGCGGTGCGCGACATGAAAGCGCGCATGACCGCCGCCTGGCTCGCGGCACACACCCATCCGGGCGCGGCAAAGCGCACATGATCGCGGGCATCGGCACCGACATCATCGAGATCGCCCGCATCGAGGCGGCGTATGGCCGCCACGGGCGGCGTTTTGCCGAGCGCATCCTCGGGCCGCAGGAAATGCTCAAGTTCGAGCGCCGTCTGGCCCGCGCTTCATCGCGCGGGATGGCGTTTCTTGCGACCCGTTTCGCGGCCAAGGAAGCGTTTTCGAAGGCCATCGGCCTGGGCATGCACATGCCCATGTATTGGCGTGCGATCGAGGTCGTCAATGAACCGTCGGGGCGCCCGGTCGTCTTGGCGCACGATGGTGTCGCCAGCCTGATGGCCGAGCGTCGCTGGACCGCTTCCGTCTCGGTGTCGGACGAGCGTTTGTTCGCCGTGGCCTTCGTCGTGATCGAACAAAAGCAGTAATTTTCATGGGTTTTAATGCGCGTACGGCCCTTCGGCGCTATTAAACGCGAAAGCGGTCTTTTCACGCCAAACCGGAACGGGTAAAGTCGATCGATCGATGGCGCCCACTCAATCGGTGCGCCGATTTTCGTTGCCTGGCGCCATGAATCAAACCACTTCCCATGCCGCATTCGGCCCGGTCATGCTCGATGTCGAGGGCATGGAACTCAACGAGGCCGATCGTCGGCGCATCGCGCATCCGTCGACCTTCGGTGTGATCCTGTTTTCGCGCAATTTCACCTCGCGCGCCCAGTTGCGCGCCTTGTGCGACGCGATCCATGCCTGCAAGCCGGGCGTGGTCATTGCCGTCGATCATGAAGGCGGCCGGGTGCAACGCTTTCGCGCCGACGGATTCACCAGCCTGCCGGCCATGCGCAAGTTGGGGCAGTTGTGGGACGAAGACGAATCGGCGAGCCGGCTCAAGGCCTTGCGGACCGCGACCGCCTTGGGCTACGTCCTGGCGAGCGAGTTGCGTGCCTGCGGCGTCGATTTCAGTTTCGCACCGGTGCTCGATCTCGATTGGGGCCGCTCCGCGGTGATCGGCGATCGCGCTTTCCATCCCGATCCGCGAACCGTCACCCTGCTGGCCAAGAGCGTCGCGCACGGCATGCTGCTCGCCGGCATGGGCTGTTGCGGAAAACATTTCCCTGGGCATGGGCATGTGGCTGCGGATTCGCATCACGCCTTGCCAGTCGACGATCGCCCGCTCGACGCGATGCTCGGCAGCGATGCTGCACCTTACGAGTGGTTCGGGCTGGGGTTGACGGCCGTGATGCCGGCCCATGTCGTGTATTCGAAAGTCGATCGCCAGCCGGCCGGGTTTTCGTCGGTCTGGTTGCAGCAGATCCTGCGTCTGCAACTCGGCTATACCGGCGCGATCATCAGCGACGATCTGGCCATGGAAGGCGCGAAGTCAGCGGGTGGCGTCGTCGAGGCGGCGCACAACGCGTTGACGGCGGGGTGTGACGCGGTCTTGGTCTGCAATCGCCCGGAAATGGCCGACCGTCTGCTCGACGGACTGCAATGGGCGAGTTCGGAGGCAAGTCTGGTGCGTTTGCGCGCGCTGGCGCCGGTCGGCACGCCTTTGGCCTGGGATGATTTGCACGCGAGCGACCGATTCGCAGCCGCTTTCAAGCTGCTGAAGGCGCTCTGACCAGCAACCCCGCAGCGCAAGCGCACACCGGGCAAGCCGGCATGCGCTGCATCGCAATTACTTGACGCGGTTGCGGTATTCGTTGGTGCGCGTATCGATTTCGATCTTGTCGCCGATTTCGACGAACAAAGGCACCGGGATTTCGAATCCGGTCGAGATCTTGGCCGGCTTCAGCACCTTGCCCGAGGTGTCGCCCTTGACGGCGGGCTCGGTGTAGGTCACTTCGCGCACGACGGAAGTCGGGATTTCGACCGAGATCGGGCGGCCTTCGTAGAACACCACTTCGGCGGGCAGGCCGTCTTCGAGGTAGTTGAGCGCGTCGCCCATCGACTCGGCTTCGATTTCGTACTGGTTGTATTCGGAATCCATCCAGACGTACATCGGGTCGCCGAAGTACGAATAGGTGACTTCCTTGCGTTCGAGCACCAGCAGTTCGAACTTGTCATCGGCCTTGTACACGGCTTCGGTGCCGGTGCCGGTGAGCAGGTTCTTGAGCTTCATCTTGACCACGGCGGCATTGCGGCCGGACTTGTTGTACTCGGCCTTCTGGACCACCATCGGGTCGTTGCCGACCATGATGACGTTGCCGGAGCGCAGTTCTTGAGCAATCTTCATGTTGTGCCTTGCAAAAAGGGCGTTCCGGTCCGCTCGCTGACGATGCGTGCGGCTGCAACCCGAGGGGAGCCGGAGAGTTGAGGAAAACTCGCTATTCTAGCCGGTCGGCAAGCATGCGTTGAAGGTGGCAGGTCAAGTCACCGTGCTCGACCAATCGGGCCTGCCAGACAAGGGCGTGCTGCTGCAATGCCGCCCAATGCGCGCGGACTGTGCGCCAGGCTGCCGCCAGTTCGGCGTGCCGGGCTTCGTTCCAGGCCAGATTGAGGTCCATCCAGGCCCGCGCCGCGGCCGGCGCCAGGCCTTCGACATAACGCTCCATGAAGGCACGCAGTTTGACGAGATGGGCGGCGTCTTGTTGCGGATAGATGTGCCAGACGAAGACCAATCCGGCGAGCTGGGCGCGCACGAAAGAATCCTCACCGCGCACGACGGCGAAATCACAACACCAGAGCAAGGCATCGAAGCGGGCCTGCGGCACGAAATCGAAATGGCGCACGTTCAGATTGCCGCCGGCCGGCAACGCCGATCCAGCCATGCCGCGCGGTAACAGGCATTGGATGGCCATAGCGTCGTCGCGCCAGGCCTCGCTCAGTGCTTCGAGCGCCGGGGTCGGATAGCAAAAAACCAACGCGGTGAATCCGGCATCGGGGTCGGCGCCGAGTCCGGTCAGGAAGGTGCGCTTGGATTCGGGCGCAGCACGGAACTGCGCCTGAGCCGCAAGCAAACCGGGCTCGATCAGCACGCCGCCGGTGCGCGCGGAAAACCCGGGAAAGAAGAAATGCTTGGTCAGCGGCAGGCGTGGATGCTTGGAGGCCAGGCCATGGCAATCGTCGACCCAGGCTTCGGCGCTCAGGTATTCGAGGTTGATCCAACGCGGGCGCGACGAGCGTTGCGCCATCGCTTCGACATAGGCCGGCGGAATCTCGCAGGCGAAGGTTTCGATGACGATGTCGGCCGGTGTCGTTGGCGCGGTCGCGTCGGTCCAATGCACGAGATCGATCTCGGCTGCCCGCTGTTCCGGGACTGAAGGATCGACGCCGGGCGCGAGCCGGGCGAGGGTCGAAAGATCGTCGATGATCAAGCGCACGCGCCATCCGCATTGGCGATGGAGCGCATTTACCAGGCGCCAGGCGACGCCGGCATCGCCGAAATTGTCGACGACACGGCAGAAAACATCGCAGCGCAGCGGGCGGTCGGGGGGGGAAGCGTCTGACATAATCGGCCAAGCTTAAAACACTGGCCCAGCATGTCCGACGCGAAGTCCAAATTCGATCCGGGTCCCGTCCTGCGCGGGCTGCCGCATCTGCCCGGCGTCTACCGCTATTTCGACGAGGCCGGTACCGCGCTGTACGTCGGCAAGGCGCGCGACTTGAAAAAGCGCGTATCGAGCTATTTTCAAAAGACGCTGACCTCGGCCCGCATCGCCTTGATGGTCGATCGCATCGCGCGCATCGAGACCACCGTGACGCGCTCCGAAGCCGAGGCGCTGCTGCTCGAAAACAATCTGATCAAGACGCTTGCGCCGCGCTACAACATCCTTTTTCGCGACGACAAGAGCTATCCGTTCCTGCGCATCACGGGCCATGAATTTCCGCGCCTCGCGTATTACCGAGGCGCGATCGATCGCAAACATCAGTATTTCGGGCCGTATCCGAGCGCCTGGGCGGTCAAGCAATCGATCCAGATCCTGCAGAAGGTGTTCCGCCTGCGCACTTGCGATGACACGGTGTTCAAGAACCGCACCCGACCGTGTCTGCTTTATCAGATCAAACGCTGCACCGCGCCTTGCGTCGAGAAGATCTCGGCGGCGGATTACGCGCGTGATGTGGACGAAGCGGCCAGCTTTTTGCGCGGCCGCCATGTCGAGCTCATGACCGAACTCGAACAGGCGATGCACGCGCACGCGGTGGAACTACGCTTCGCGGA
>CAXBRX010000012.1:0-21471 GCA_963977835.1 uncultured Derxia sp. | reverse complement strand
GGGACCAGCCTGGCCGCCGGCAGCAGGAGGCCCTGCGGCTCAAGGAGCGCATCCGCGAGATGGCGGACGAGCTCATCCGCACCGCCGCCGCCCGCGAGCTACTGCCGGGCGACATGCTGGCGGCGCCCGAGGGCGCCTATGACGAGTTCTGCGCCCGCTTCCCCTATGACGAGACCGAGGACCAGCTCAATTCCATCAACGCCGCGCTCGATGATCTCGGCCAGCACCAGCGGATCGATGTTGCCGCCGCACAGGACCAGCCCGACCCGGCGCCCGGTGAACAAGCCGCGATGCTTGAGCAAAGCCGCCAGACCCGCAGCGCCCGCCCCTTCGACCACGGTCTTTTCGATTTCGAGCAGCAGCACGATCGCCTGTTCGAGATCGCCTTCGTCGACGAGCACGATGTCGTCGACGTATTGGCGCACCAGCGCTTCGGTGAGCCGGCCCGGCGATTTCACCGCGATGCCGTCGGCGATGGTGCTGGTGCCGAAGGCCGGCGCCGCATCGCCATGGACCGCCGCATGCATCGAAGGAAAGCGTTCGGTCTGCACGCCGATCACGCGCAGATCGGGCCGCAGACTCTTGGCCGCCAGCGCGATGCCGCCGATGAGCCCGCCACCGCCGATCGGCACCACGAGGGCGTCGAGCGCCGGCTGCGCCGCGAGCATTTCGAGGCCGATCGTGCCCTGCCCCGCGATGACGGCAGCGTCGTCGTAGGCATGCACGAAGACCAGACCGCGGTCAGCCGCGATGCGCGTCGCCGCCTGCTTGGCCTCGTCGAAATTCTGGCCTTCGAGGATGACCTCGGCGCCGAAAGCGCGTGTGCGTTCGATCTTGACCGCGGGCGCGTGCACCGGCATCACGATCGTCGCGGGGATGCCAAGACGCTGGGCGTGATAGGCCACACCCTGGGCATGGTTGCCCGCCGAGGCGGCGATCACGCCGCGCGCACGCTCGGCCGCGTCGAGCGCACTGAGTTTCACGAAGGCGCCGCGCTCCTTGAACGCCGCGGTGAATTGCAGGTTCTCGAACTTCAAGAACACTTCACAATCGGCGATGTCTGACAGCGTGCGCGAATGCAGGCAAGGCGTATCGACGATCTGACCGCGCAAGGCGGTCTGAGCGCGACGAACATCTTCGAGGGAGATCATGGTGCGCGATTATCACCTCAGCGGGCGGGTCCTGCTCGTGACAGCCCTGCTGCTCGCGGGCCCGGCCGGCGCGCAATCTCAAGCGCCGTCACCGACGCAGACACAAAGCACCGCGAGCCAACGCGATGCGGCCGAAGCGCAGCAGATCGCCCCGGCCTATGCCGATTACATGGCGGGCCGCACCACGGCGGCGGCCGAGGCCTTCGCGACCCTGGCCCGACAAGGCAACCGGCTCGCGCAATTCAATCTCGCGGTGATGCATGCGCGTGGCGAACTGAACCCATCCGATCCGGCACTCGCCCTCGCCTTGCTGCGCGACGCCGCCGACCAGGGTCTGGTATCGGCGATGGTGGCGCTCGGCGAAGCCTATGAAGCGGGCGAACTGACAGCCAAGGATCTGAGTGCGTCGGCGGTCTGGTACCAGCGGGCCGCCGATGCGGGACAGAACGACGCGGCCATTGCGATCGCAACCGCCTATTACCTCGGGCGCGGCGTCGCGCAAGACAATGCGTTGGCCGCGCATTACTACTTGCAGGCGGCCAACGGCGGCGATGTCGGCGCGCAATACCTGTACGCGAGCATGTGCGAACACGGGCTCGGCGTGCCGCAGGATTTGCGGCTGGCGCGCTATTGGTATCAGAAGGCCGCCGACAACGGCGACCTCGGCGGCGCGGTCAAGGCCGCGGAATTGCGCGCGCCCGATTGAAGGCCGCGCGCGAGATTCACTCCGGCCGGAGTTTGGCGATCACGCCGTCGAGCTGGTCGTAGCCCGAAAAATCGATCACCACCTGGCCCTTGCCCTTGGCATTGGCCTTGATGGTCACGCGCGTTGCGAGCAGATCGGACAATTCTTCTTCGAGCCGTTCGACATCGCGCGATTTGCCGGCCTTGGTCGCCTGGCTGGGCTTGAGTGCGAATTCGGCCGCCACCTTGGACACCAGGCGTTCGGCATCGCGCACCGACAATTGTTTGCTGACCACCTGATGCGCGAGCTGGATCTGGGTGGCCCCATCCACGGCGAGCAGCGCGCGCGCATGGCCCATCTCGAGATCACCGGCCAGCAGCATGTCCTGCACCGGCTTGGCCAGATTCAACAGGCGCAGCAGATTCGACGTGGCGGAACGGCTGCGGCCGATCGCCTGCGCCGCCTGTTCGTGCGTCAAGCCGAATTCGCGGATCAGCCGATCGACGCCCTGGGCTTCTTCGAGCGGGTTCAGATCCTCGCGCTGGATGTTCTCGATGAGCGCCATCGCGGCGGCGGCCTCGTCGGGCACATCCTTGACCAGCACCGGCACCGACTCGAGACCGGCGATGCGGGCCGCGCGAAAACGCCGCTCGCCCGCGATGATTTCGTACTTGGACGGCGCGACCTGGCGCACGAGGATGGGTTGCATCAGGCCTTGCGCCTTGATGCTCTCGGCGAGTTCGGCCAGCGCCCCCTCGTCCATGCGGGTACGCGGCTGGTATTTGCCGGGCTGCAATTGCGTCAGCGCGAGCTGGCTCGGCGTTTCGGCCCTCGCCCCGCCTTCGGACGTTCCGGCATCGTCCTTGGGGCCGAGCAGCGCTTCGAGGCCGCGGCCCAGGCCCTTGAGTTTCTTGGTCGCCATGCGTTCGGTCGGTTTGTCGCGGGCGGCATTCGCCGACACCACGATCAATGAATATTCATGTATTTGGAAAGGCCGCCCATGCGCCCGCGCAACCTCGCCTGTCGGGCGAAATCACGCTGCAGCGTCTGCGCGCCAAACCGCGAATGCTACAGCCAGCGCGCCACCAACGCCCAACCGGCCTCCCAAGCACCCAGTCCGGATTCGGCATTGATGTGCCCTGCGTTACCGATATTGATGAATTCCGCGCCCCATTGCGTGGCCATCAATCCCGAGCGCATGAAGCCGCAATACGGGTCGCTGGTGGAGGCGACCACGGTGGCCGGCACCGGCAGCAGATTGCGCGGCACGGGGGCGAAATCACGGATCGCAGCCGGTGCGCTGACGCGCTCGACGTCCGGCGGCGCCACCAGCAACACGCCGCGCACGCGCGCATGGCGTTCAGGTGTGGCGGCCACCGTGTCGAACCAATGCGCGGCCAGCGCACACCCGAGGCTGTGGGCCACCAGCACGATGTCGTCGGCACTCGCTGCCAGCCAGCCATCGAGCGCCCGGATCCAGGCGTCGCGGCGCGGATGCTCCCAATCGGCTTGTTCGATGCGAAGGCAGCCGCGCTCACGCTCCCAGTGCGATTGCCAATGATCGGGGCCGGAGCCCATCCAGCCGGGCAGCGTCAATATGGTGGTCATGGCGCGGCGGCCTCAACGCGAATGCAAGACCGGCAGCATACGTCGTCCGTTGGGCGCCGACAGCATCGCCGGCGTGACAGCCAATGAGCGAGCGTTACAACGCGCCGATGCGCTCGACCATCTCGGCACCGAAGGCGATGTAGGCCTGGGCGCCGCGCGAGCTGCGGTCGAAAGCGACGCCGGGCATGCCGTAGGAAGGCGCTTCGGCCAGACGCACATTGCGCGGGATGATGGTCGTGAAGACCTTGTCGCCGAAATGCTCCATCAATTGATCGCTGACGTTCTGTTGCAGCGTCATGCGCGGATCGAACATCACGCGCAGCAAGCCGATCAGCTTGAGCTCGGGATTGAGGTTGCGATGCACCTGCTTGATGGTGTTGACCAGATCGCTCAAGCCTTCGAGCGCGAAGTACTCGCATTGCATGGGCACGATCACGCCGTCGGCCGCGCACAAGCCGTTGAGGGTCAGCATCGACAAGGACGGCGGGCAATCGATCAGGATGAAATCGTAGGCGTCTTGATAAGGCGCGAGCGCCGTCTTCAAGCGTTGCTCGCGATCCTCGAAATCGACGAGTTCGACTTCGGCCCCGGCCAGATCGCGGTTGGCCGGCAGCACGTCGTAGCCGCCGCTTTCCGACTTGCAGCGCGCCGTGACGAGATCGGCGGTGCCGATCAGCACTTGGTACACGCTGGCCGCGAGGCGCGATTTGTCGATGCCCGAGCCCATGGTCGCATTGCCCTGCGGATCGAGGTCGATGAGCAGGACGCGCTGCGCATTGGCAACCAGGCCGGCGGCGAGATTGACCGCGGTCGTCGTCTTGCCGACACCGCCTTTTTGATTGGCAATACAGAAGGTCTTGGCCATAGCGTGCACGCTTGAGAAGCGCGGAGTTTAACCGGCGCGCGTGCACGCGCCATGGCCGCGCGCAGACAAGCTGCGATTTACGCGCAGCGCGTGGCGCTTATTGCACGCCGAGCTTGATGCCGAAAGCGATCAGGACCACACCGGCCAGACGTTCGAGGGTCGCGGCCAGGCGGCGATTCGCGCTCACCTTCTGCGCCACCGCCCGCGCAAACACGCACAGCGTCAGGCAATACACGAGGGTGATCGTGGCGATGGTTGCCGACATCACCGCGAACGTCAGCAGGCCGCGGTGCGCGGTCGGGTCGATGAACAACGGAAAGAAGGCCATGTAGAACACGATCGCCTTCGGATTCATCAAGGTGATCAGCAAGGCCTGACGCGCGTAATGGTGGGGCCGGATGTTGATCGGGCTCGCCGCACCCTCTTTACGGAAGATGAGTTTCAGGCCGATCCAGGCCAGATAGGCGCCGCCCAGGTATTGCAGCGATTTGAACAACACCGGCTGCGCTTGCAGCACCGCCGCGACGCCGAGCGCCGCGAGCCACATCAGGACCTGGTCGCCGACGATCAAACCGAGCGTCGCCGCCACGCCCGCGCGCATCCCGCCTTTGCCGGTCGAGGTCAGCAGACAGAAAGTGCCAGGGCCAGGCAGCATCAGGAAGATCAGGACGGCGGCAACGAATGCGCCGTAATCGGTCACGCCCAGCATCGCGGTCTCCGGAAGAATCGAGCGCCGCTAGTGTCGCACGCGTCAGGCGGGTTCGGCGTTCAGCACCAGCAGATGGCGCTGGGCATCGAGTTCCGGCACTTGCAAGGCGATGGCTTCCTCGAGCTTCACGCCAGGCGGCAAGGCGGCGAGTTCATCGGCAGGCAACACACCTTTCATCGCAAGCCACCGTCCGGCCGGTGCGCGCAGATGCGCGGTGAGTCCGATGAAATCGGCCAGGGAAGCAAACGCACGCGAAACGATCAGATCGGCACCCGGCAGATCGCGGCCGCTCGCCAAGGTTTCGACGCGCGCATGATGGGCATGCAGATTGGTCAGCCCGAGCGCAGCGCGCACCTGGGTGACGAAAGCGGCCTTCTTGCCGACCGCATCGACGGTATGCACCTCGACCTCGGGATGACAGATCGCGATCACCACCCCGGGCAGACCACCGCCCGAGCCGATGTCGGCGACCACCGCGCCCGGATGCAGCCAGCGTTGCATGGCCGGCAGGATGGCCAGGCAATCGAACAAATGCACGACCAATTGCTCGCGCGGATCGCGCACCGCGGTCAGGTTGTAGGCCGCGTTCCATTTGCCCAGCAGCGCGAGGTAATCGAGCAGGCTTTGTTGCTGGGCCGGCGTGAGCGCAAGGCCCAGAGTCGCGGCCGCCCGGGCAAGCGGCTCGGCAAAATCGCCTGGGAGCTGCGTTCTGGCGCGATTTTTCATGAAATCGGATTCAAATGTCGAGCGTCTCGGCACGCCGTCGGGGTGTCAGGCTGCGGCACGCCCCGAGCGCCGGCCCGATTTTTTCAGATGCACGAGCAGTATCGAGATCGCGGCCGGCGTCACCCCCGAAATGCGGGCCGCCTGGCCGATGGTTTCGGGGCGGTGTTGGGTCAGACGCTGGCGGATTTCGATCGACAGGCCGCGCACCGCGGCGTAATCGAGATCGGGCGGGATGCGCAGATTGGCCTGGGTGGCATGGCGGGCCACCTCTTCCGATTGGCGATCGATGTAGCCCGCGTACTTGATCGCGATCTCGACCTGCTCGCGGCATTGGCGCGCCTGTTCGGCCTCGGCCGAATCCGCCGGCGGTTCCGGCATGCCGGGGGCGAATGCCGGGGCGCCTTCACGCGCCTGCTCGAATTGCATCAAGGCCGCGTAACCGACGTTCGGGCGCTTGAGCAGATCGGCCAGACGATGTTCCTTGTCGATCGGCTGACCGAGCACGGTCTCGGCCAGCGCAGGGTCCACGGTCTTGGGGTGGACCCAGCTCGAACGCAGACGCTCGATCTCGCGCGCACAGGCTTCGCGTTTGCGGTCGAACGCGGCCCAACGCACATCGTCGACCAAGCCCAGTTCGCGGCCGGCCTCGGTCAGACGCATGTCGGCATTGTCTTCGCGCAGGCTCAGGCGGTACTCGGCGCGCGAAGTGAACATCCGGTAAGGCTCGGTCACGCCGCGCGTGATCAGGTCGTCGACCATCACGCCGAGATAGGCCTCGTGGCGGGCCGGCGTCCAGGACGGCTTTTCCTGCGCATGGCGGGCGGCATTGGCGCCGGCAAGCAGCCCTTGGGCGGCGGCTTCTTCATAGCCCGTGGTGCCGTTGATCTGGCCAGCGAAGAACAGCCCCGCGATGTGTTTGCTTTCCAGCGTCGTCTTGAGCGCGCGCGGATCGTAATAGTCGTACTCGATCGCGTAGCCGGGGCGCAGCAGATGCGCATTCTCGAGGCCGCGGATGGAATGCACGAGGTCGAGCTGGACATCGAACGGCAGCGATGTGCTGACACCGTTCGGATAGAACTCGTGGGTTTCGAGCCCTTCGGGTTCGAGGAAGATCTGATGGCTGTCCTTGCCCGCGAAGCGATGGATCTTGTCCTCGATGCTCGGGCAATAGCGCGGACCGACGCCTTCGATCACGCCGGTGTACATCGGGCTGCGGTCCAGGCCGCCGCGGATGATGGCGTGGGTCTGCTCGTTGGTATGCGTGATCCAGCACGGCAGTTGGCGCGGATGCTGGTCAGCCGAACCGAGGAAACTGAACACCGGCACCGGATCGAGATCGCCGGGTTGCTCCTGCATGACCGAGAAATCGATGGTCCGACCGTCGATGCGCGGCGGCGTCCCGGTCTTGAGCCGGCCTTGCGGCAGGCCCAGCTCCTTGAGACGAAGCGCGAGCGAGATCGCTGCCGGATCACCGGCACGGCCACCAACATGATGTTCGAGCCCGACGTGGATGAGACCGTTGAGAAAAGTGCCGGTCGTCAGAACGACGGCGCGGGCGCGAAACTCGACGCCCAACTGCGTCACCGCCCCGACCACACGGTCTCCGTGCGCGGTCGATTCGACGCGCAGATCGTCGACCGCCCCCTGGAACAACCAGAGGTGGGCTTGGTTCTCGAGCCGGCGGCGCATCGCGCGGCGATACAGCACGCGGTCGGCCTGAGCACGGGTCGCGCGCACCGCCGGTCCTTTGCTACCGTTCAAGATCCGGAACTGGATGCCGGCTTCGTCGGTCACACCGGCCATCGCACCACCGAGTGCATCGACCTCCTTGACCAGATGCCCTTTGCCGATGCCGCCGATCGACGGATTGCACGACATCTGGCCGAGCGTCTCCAGACTATGGGTCAGCAACAAGGTGTCGCAACCCATGCGTGCCGCGGCGAGCGCAGCCTCCGCGCCGGCATGACCGCCGCCGACTACGATGACATCGAAGGAACGAGGAAACTGCATGTGGCAAAGCCTTATCGAAGCCGCGAATTATAGGGGCGCGGTGCCACGTTGGCAGCCGTCTTGCTTCGCCTTTGTGTTAGGGTTTCAGCCCCGTACAGGAGGTTGTTTCACGTGAAACAAGAAGAGTTGCTAGCGCTGTATCCGGTGTTCGCCGACATCCCGGCAGCGCGGTTTTCCAGCTTCGCAGAATCCGTCAGTCCTACCCTGGTCCCGGCCGGCACCGTGCTCTTCGACGAGCACGCGCCTTGCACCGGCTTTCCGCTGATTCTGGCTGGCCGCATTCGCGTGTCCAAGCAAGCACCCTCGACCGAAGGCAAGACTGCCGGCCGCGAGTTGCCGCTGTACCGCATCGAACCCGGCGAGATCTGTTTGTTGTCGATGGGTTGCATCCTGTCCGGCACCGAGTTTACCGCCCGTGGTGTGGCCGAGTCCCAGATCAGCATGGTCATGCTCTCGCCACCCTTGTTCGACGAATTCACGCAATTCGAGCCGTTCCGGCGCTTCGTCTTCGGACAGTTCTCGGCGCGCCTGCATGAATTGATGGTGCTGGTGGAGGCCGTGGCTTTCCAGCGCCTGGATCAGCGCCTGGCCAATGCCTTGCTCGGCCGCGGCCGCATGCTGCATGTGACCCACCAGCAATTGGCCGATGAACTTGGCACGATCCGCGAGATGGTGACGCGCCTGCTCGGTCGGTTCGAAGAACGCGGGGTGGTTTCCCTGAGCCGCGAAAAGATCGAGATCCTGGACGCTGCGCGCGTGCGCGACATCGCTGAACGCGGCATGTAGTCGCCAACGCATATTTGGCGGATTTAGTCCGTGTCGGCAGTAACAGACGTTGCCCGACCTCGCCCGGAGAATCGCGTCAGTTTCTCAATCGGAGGTTCCATGAAAGCAAATGTCGGCGGCATCGACCGCATCCTGCGCGCGCTGGTTGGCGTGGCCCTGATCGCCTTGGCGGCAACCCATGTCATCGGCGTTTGGGGTTACATCGGCGTCGTTCCTCTTTTGACCGCCGCCATCGGCTTCTGCCCGGCCTACACCCTGCTGGGCTTGAGCACCTGCCCGATGAAGAAGAACTGAAAGCAGTCGCTGCACGAAAAAAGAAGGGCCGCGGAAGCGGCCCTTTTTGTTTCACGTGGAACAGTCGTCGGCTAGCGCAACGCGTACAGCAGGATGGTGGCCACCACGACGATCGCCCCGACACCGCCGAGCAGCATCATGACGCCGCCAGCCGAAGAATTCTTGGGCGTCTCGACAATCACGGCGTCCGCCTCCTCCTCTTGCACCGCTTCGGGTGCCGGGCGGCGTGACGAACGCAAAGGCGGCGCTGGCACCGCCATGTTCGGCACCCGGGCGCGCTCGAGCGACTGCTCCAACGCACCGAGCCGGGATTGCGTCATTTCGCGGCGCTCGTTCCGCGCCAACGCCACCGGATCGCTCCGCTCGGGAAACAATTTGCCCAGCGGCACCGCCACATTGGCCGCATCACCACCAAGCACCTGCCCCACCGCATCCTTGAGTGCGCGCGCACGCTCGGCAGCATCCAACTGCTCGGTGTTGGCCATGACCGTCACAGGATCCGCCTCGCCCTGTTCGAGAAACTCGCGCAATGCACCCGCCGGAATCGTGGCTGCGCCCGCCGCGTCGTTGGACAGCAGAAGAATTTCATAAGCGAGATTCAACTCGACCAACCGGATCAAGGCGCGCTCGACACGCTCCGGCGCCAGCGACGAAAGCTTCGCCGCCAAGTCCTCGAATCGGTTTTGGTCACCAAGGACGATCAACACCAATCGTTCGGTCTGGGTGAGTCGCCCAGATTTCTGGAGGATCTCCTGCCCACCCAGGCTCGTACGCCCGAACAGTCTTCCTTCGTCCACCGTGCACCGCCTATAGCCTTCGTTCAATGAATGAAGGCATCGTAGCCGGTCTTCAAAATCAGCAACACGACTACGATCAGGAATATCTGTCGCACAAAACCGGTACCACGCGCCAAGGCGAGCCGGCTGCCGACCAATGCGCCGCTGACGTTGGCCACGGCCATCGTCAGCGCCAGCCCGACCGCGATCTTCCCGGCGCTCGCAAACCAGGCGATCGCGGCCAGGTTACAGGCCACATTCACCACCTTGGCCGCCGCCGAGGCACGCACGAAATCGAAGCCGAAGAAGCGGACGAAAACGAAGATCAGAAAGCTCCCAGTCCCGGGGCCGAAGAAGCCATCGTAAAAACCGATCGCACCACCGACCGCAGCCCCGCGCACACGCTCGCCCTGCCCCGCATGCTTGGGGGCGTGCAACGCGCCGAAGTCTTTGCGCTTGAAGGTGTAGAGCGCGACCGCGGCCAGAATGAAAGGCAGCGCGCGGCGCAGAAAATCGGGCGGAATCTGGGTGACCGTCCAGGCGCCGAGAAAGGCAAAGACCAAGGCGGCGGCGGTGGCCGGCAGCACCGTGTTCCAGGCCACCTCGACGCGCCGCAAATACTGAAAGGCCGCGGCCGAGGTGCCGAACACACTCGCGAGTTTGTTGGTGCCGAGCAAGAGCGCGGGCGGCACGCCCGGAAAGACGCTGAACAACATCGGGATCTGGATCAGCCCACCGCCACCGACGATGGAATCGATGAAGCCGGCCAGGAATGCGGCGCCCAGCAAGGCCGCCAACACCCAGGACCATTCACCGGGAAAACCGCCCTGGGTCAACAGCGCGTACACAGGCACTCCGCACGAAAGAGGAGCACGATTCTAGCGCCGCGCCCCCTCCCACCCCGGATGATTCAATGACTTTTCATTGAATTTGCGGCTGCCCCGCGTTTACGCAAGGCTTGAAACAACGCGCCAAGCTCGCCGACCACGCCTCTACGGAACAACAGCACGCACAGGACGAAGATCAGCCCGGTCACGATGGTGACGGCTTCGCCCAGGGAATTGAACCAGTCCACGCCGGTGACGCCCGCGAGCCAGGCGCCGACATCGCCAACCTTGTTCTCGAGCGCGATCACCACCACCGCGCCGACCACCGGCCCGATCATCGTGCCCATGCCGCCGACCAGGGTCATCAGGATCACCGCGCCCGAGGTGGTCCAGATCGCGTCGGTCAGGGTCGCAAACCCGAGGATGTTGGTCTTGAGCGCGCCGGCCAGGCCCGCCAGCGCCGCCGACAACACGAAAGCCAGCAACTTGTAGCGATGCACGTCGTAGCCGAGCGAGATCGCGCGCGGCTCGTTTTCGCGGATCGCCTTGAGCACTTGGCCGAACGGCGAATGCACGACGCGATAGATGAGCCAGAACGCCGCCGCGACGATGCCGACCACCACGTAATACAGATGCTGATCGTTCTCGAGCGACAGGCCGAAGAAGCTGCCGCGCGGCACCGATTGCAGACCGTCCTCGCCCCCCGTGAACGGCGCCTGCAGAAAATAGAAGTACAGCATCTGCGCGAGCGCGAGCGTGATCATCGAGAAATAGATGCCGCTGCGTTTGATCGCCAGCCAGCCGAACACCAGACCGATGCCGGCGCCGACGAGCATGGCCACGCCGAGCGCCGCCGGCACCGGCAGGCCCCAGACCTTGAGCGCATGGCCGGCCACATAAGCGGCCCCGCCGAAGAAGGCCGCATGCCCGAACGACAACAGGCCGGTGAAGCCGATCAACAGATTGAAGGCGCAGGCGAACAAGGCGAAGCACAGCACCTTCATCACGAACACCGGATAGGCGCCCAGCGCCGGCAAAGCCAGCAACAAGGCCAGCAAGACGAGATAGCCGATCTGAGAAGACGTGGGTTTCATGGCGCTCACTTCTCCCGACCAAACAGGCCTGCCGGCCGCAGCAACAAGACCACCGCCATGATCACGAACACCACCGTACTCGAGCCTTCCGGATAAAAGACCTTGGTGAAGCCTTCGATCACGCCGAGGCCAAGGCCGGTCACGATCGAGCCCATGATCGAGCCCATGCCGCCGATCACCACCACCGCGAACACCACGATGATCAGATTGCTGCCCATCAAGGGCGCCACCTGCAGCACCGGCGCGGCCAGCACACCGGCAAACGCCGCGAGCGCGACCCCGAAGCCGTAGGTGAGCGTCACGAGCAAGGGCACATTGATGCCGAAGGCCTGGACCAGCCGCGGGTTCTCGGTGCCCGCGCGCAGATAAGCGCCCAGGCGTGTGCGTTCGATCATGAACCAGGTGGCGATGCAGACCGCGAGCGAAGCGACGACCACCCAGACCCGGTAATTGGGCATGATCATGAAGCCCAGGTTGCTCACACCGCTGAGCGCATCGGGCACCGGGTATGGCTGACCCGAGGAGCCGTAGATCGAACGGAAGATGCCTTCGATCAGGAGCGTGAGGCCGAGGGTGAGCAACAGGCCGTACAAATGGTCGAGCTTGTAGATCCAGCGTAGCAACAATCGCTCCACCACCATGCCGAACACGCCCACGACCAAGGGCGCGACGATCAGCATCACCCAATAATTGAGCTCGAAATAACTGAGCCCCATCCACGCCAGCAGCGCCCCCATCATGTAGAAGGCGCCGTGCGCGAAATTGATGACATTGAGCATGCCGAAGATCACCGCGAGCCCAAGCGAGAGCATCGCGTAGAACGATCCGTTGACCAGGCCCAGCAAAAGCTGGCCGGCCAAGGCCTGGATGGGAACGCCAAAAAGTTCGGTCATGGGAACTCAAGCAAAGGCAAAGACGCTGTTGCGGCGGCCGCTCGGGCCGCCGCCGCCAACAGGGCTTACTTCTTGACCAACGGGCACTTGCTGTCGGCCAGCTTGGTATAGGC
Source organism: uncultured Derxia sp. (assembly GCA_963977835.1). Taxonomy (GTDB): domain Bacteria; phylum Pseudomonadota; class Gammaproteobacteria; order Burkholderiales; family Burkholderiaceae_E; genus CAXBRX01. The sequence goes on along the minus strand of CAXBRX010000012.1, from coordinate 8,934 downwards.
CTCGTCGCCCGGAATGCGCTGGACCACGTTGTAATAGTCCCAGGGCTCCTTCGAATCCTTGGGCGCCTTCACCTGCATCAAATACATGTCGTAGCGGTGGCGGCCGTCGGGACCGATCTTGCCGTTCTTCGCGTAGAAGTCGTTGACCGGCGTGGCCTTCATCTGCTTGATCACCGCGTCCGGATCATCGGTCTTGGCCGCTTCGACCGCGTGCAGGTAATGCATGGTCGCCGAGTAATCGGCCGCCTGCAGCATCGAAGGCATGCGCTTCATCTTCTCGAAGAAGCGGCGCGCCCAGGCGCGCGATTCGGGGCTCTGGTTCCAGTACCAGCCATCGGTCAGGTACATGCCCTGGGTGGTCTGCAGACCGAGCGCATGCACATCGTTGATGAACATCAGCAAGCCGGCGAGCTTCATCGTCTTGGTGATGCCGAACTCGTTGGCGGCCTTGATCGCGTTGATGGTGTCGCCGCCCGCGTTCGCGAGGCCGAGGATCTGCGCCTTGCTGGCTTGGGCCTGCAACAGGAAGGACGAGAAATCGCTCGCGTTGAGCGGATGCTTGACCGTGCCGACCACCGTGCCGCCGGCCTTTTGCACCACCGCCGCGGTATCGGCCTGCAAGGACGCGCCGAAGGCGTAATCGGCCTGCAGGAAGTACCAGCTCTTGCCGCCCGCCTTCACGACCGCATTGCCGGTGCCGTTGGCCAGGGCCACGGTGTCGTAGGCGTAATGGATGGTGTAGGGCGTGCAATCTTCATTGGTCAGGCGCGCGCTCGCGGCGCCGATCGCAATGAAGGGCTTCTTCTTTTCGGCCGCCACCTTGGCCATCGCGAGCGACGTGCCCGAGTTGGTGCCGCCGATCAGGATGTCCACGCCCTGGGTGTCGAACCATTCGCGCGCCTTGCTCGACGCGATGTCGGCCTTGTTCTGGTGATCGGCGAAGACGAATTCGATCTTCTTGCCGCCCACCATGCCCTTCATGTCGGCGATCGCCATCTTGATGGCTTCGACACCACCGGCGCCGTCGATGTCGGCATACAGGCTCGACATGTCGGTGATGAAGCCGATCTTGACCACATCGCCAGAGATCTTCTGCGCGTGCGCGGTGCCCGCGATGCCGAAGCTGGCTGCGATCGCCAGCGTCATTGCCTTGAGTTTCATGCGTCGTCTCCTCGTTCAACTGTTGTCATGGCCGGCCTGATGCTGCGTCGTGGGCGCGCCGTCATACGCCCAGCAATTCGTTCAATCGCGCCCGTCTGCCGTCGAGTTCGGCGGCCGAGAATTGCTCGACGATCTCGCCGTGCTCCATCACATAGAAGCGATCGGCGAGCGGCGCGGCGAAACGAAAGTTCTGTTCCACCATCACGATGGTGTAACCCTTCGCCTTGAGCGCGGTGATCATGCGGGCGAGCGCCTGCACGATGACGGGCGCCAAGCCTTCCGAGATTTCATCGAGCAGCAGCAGCCGCGCGCCGGTGCGCAAAATGCGCGCGACCGCGAGCATTTGCTGTTCGCCGCCTGACAGCCGCGTGCCCTGGCTTTTCGCGCGCTCCTTCAGATTGGGGAACATCGCGTAGATTTCTTCGAGGCTCATCCCGCCTTGCGCCACGCGCGGCGGCAGCATCAGGTTTTCTTCGGCCGACAAGGACGCGAAGATGCCGCGCTCCTCGGGGCAGTACCCGACGCCGAGTTGCGCGATGCGATGCGTCGCGCGCCCGATGGTCTCGACACCATCGACCTTGATCGAGCCCTTGCGCGCGCCGGTCAGGCCCATGATCGCGCGCATGGTCGTCGTGCGGCCGGCGCCATTGCGCCCGAGCAGCGTGACGACCTCGCCCGGCTGCACGCTGAGGTCGACGCCATGCAGGATGTGGCTTTCGCCATACCAGGCATGCAGGCCGCGTATCTCCAGGGCCGGCGTCGCCGCAGCGGCCGCGCTGCGCACGGCGGTATCGGGTTGCGCGCTCATCGGCCCACCTTCATGCATGCGCTCCTTCGAGTTCGACTTCGCTCGTGCCCATGTAAGCCTCGAGCACGGCCGGATTTTTCGAAACTTCGGCATACGCGCCTTCGGCCAGCACCGCGCCGCGCGCGAGCACCGTGATGCGATCGGCGATCTGCGAAATCACGCTCATGTTGTGTTCGACCATGAGGATGGTCCGCCCCGCGCTCACCTTCTTGATGAGCGCCGTGACGCGCGCCACGTCTTCATGGCCCATGCCCTGGGTCGGCTCGTCGAGCAGCATGAGTTCGGGCTCCATCGCGAGCGTGGTCGCGATCTCGAGCGCGCGCTTGCGGCCGTAAGGCAGGTCGCCGGCCTGGGTTTGCGCAAAGCCGCCGAGGTCGACCGATTCGAGCAATTCCATCGCGCGCGCATTGAGTGCAGCCAAGCGCGCTTCGCTGCGCCAGAACTGGAACGACCAGCCGGTTTTGCGCTGCAGGCCGATGCGCACATTCTCGAGCACGCTCAAATGCGGAAACACCGCCGAGATCTGGAACGAGCGGATCACCCCGCGCCGTGCGATCTGGGCCGGCGCTTCGCGCGTGATGTCGTTGCCGTTGAAGATGATGCTGCCGTGGGTCGGCGTGAGGAATTTGGTCAGCAGGTTGAAGCAGGTCGTCTTGCCCGCGCCGTTGGGGCCGATCAAGGCATGGATGTGGCCGCGCGTCACGCGCAGGTTCACGTCCTTGACCGCGACGAAGCCGCGGAACTCCTTGGTGAGTCCACGCGTTTCCAGAATGGTGTCCGAGCTCGCCATGTTCTTGGTTGCCCTTTACATCGACGCGGCCAGGAGCTGCCGATAATCCTCGGCACTCGCCAGACGCGGGTTGGTCGCATGGCAATGGTCCTTGAGCGCGTTCTCGATGACCGCATCGACATGCGCGGTCGTCACGCCCATCTGCGCGAGTCCGGACGGCAAGGACAAGCGCGCATTCAACGCGCGGATCGCCTGCGCGAGCCCGGTGCCGTCATGCTCGCCGAACACCTGGGCGATCGCCGCCACCTTCTCGGGCACCACCGCCTCGTTGAACTTGATCACCTCGGGCAACAACACCGCATTGAGCGTGCCGTGATGCGGCCCTTGTTGTTTGGGTCCGAGCTTCAGGCCGCCGAGCGCATGCGACAAGGAATGCACCGCGCCCAGCCCTTTCTGGAACGCCATCGCGCCTTCCATCGACGCGCTCATCATGTTCCAGCGCGCGGTCCGGTCCTGGCCGTCGGCGGTCGCGCGCTCGATGTGGGTCGCGGCGCGCTTGAGGCCGTCGAAGGCGATCGCGTCGGCAGGCGGGTTCTGCGCCACGCCCAGATAGGTCTCGATGCAATGCGCCATCGCGTCCATGCCGGTCGCGGCGGTGAGCCAAGCCGGCAGGCCGAAGGTGAGTTCCGGGTCGCAGATCGCGACCTTGGGCACCAGATGCCAGGAATGAAAGCCGAGCTTGCGGCCGTCCTTCAAGATGATGATGGCGCCGCGCGCGACTTCGCTGCCGGTGCCGGCCGTGGTCGGCATCGCGATCACCGGCGCGGTCTGGGCGCTGATCTTGGCGCTGCCGCCGAGGATGGTCGCGTAAGTGGCCAGATTGCCCGCATGGTTGGCGAGGATGGCCACGCCCTTGGCCAGATCGATCGACGAGCCGCCGCCGATCGCGACCAGGCCGTCGGCCTCGTGCGCGCGATAGACCGTCACCGCTTCTTCGACCGCGGTTTCGGTCGGGTTCGACGGCGTGCCGTCGTAAAGCGCATGGACCACGCCGCGCAGATGTTCGAGCACATGGGCGATCACGCCGGCCGCCACCACGCCGCGGTCGGTCACGATCAACGGACGCTTGATGCCCAGCCGTTCGCATTCCGCGCTCAGGGTCTTGGCGGCGCCGAAATCGAAATTGACCTGGGTGATGTAATGCAGGGTCGCCATCAACACGCCCCTGTTGCGGTGCTGTGCATCGTCGCTGTCTCCTGTTGCGGTGCGATGTTTTGGCGGTCTGAAGCCGCTTCTCGCGCTCGCAGCAAGTCTGCTGGCCCGCACTGCAACGCGTCCACTCTCGTTTACGCCTAAGCGCTTCGGTGAAAACCCGCAGCGCATGGGATGACCGACCAAGTCGCCGATGCCCGACCGTCGCTCTGCCATGAAATCAAACACTTGGCGGCCGCGCCGCGAGTGGCGTCTCCGCTGCCCGACGAATGCTGACGCAAGCACTTGCTTACATCCCACCCAAGTCCTTGAAAGCGTTCGATTTTTTGCTCCACGCATCGCATGGCATGAATGCTGCGCAAGTGCCTGGCGACCCCACGCGCTGCGTGTCGATCGCATCCGACTCACCCCAGGCATCAGGAGAAGCGATTGAGCACCAAACCTTGGTTTCAGAATCCGCGCGACGGTCAGCCCAATGTCCCCGGCAGTGCAGCACGACCTGCCGGCATGACGCCCACTCAGGCGGGCCCTTCCTCCACGCCGATGACCACCAGCACACCAGCCGCTGCGCCGGCCGCAACCCCAAGCGCGGCTCCGGGCACGGCTTCGGGTCCATCCGCCAGCGCCGAGGCCGGCCCGAGCCAGCTCATCGTCGGGCCCAAAATCCGCCTCAACGGGGCCGAGATCGAGCAATGCGACACCCTCGTCATCGAGGGCCATGTCAAGGCGACGATCAAAAGCCGCATCCTGCGCATCACCGCCAGCGGCACTTTCGATGGCGATGCCGACATCGAAACTGCCGAGATCGAAGGCACCTTCAACGGTACCCTGAATGCGAGCACTCGCCTCGTGGTCAAGGCGGCAGGCCGGGTCACCGGCACCATCCGTTACGGACGCCTGGTCGTCGAAGACGGCGGCGAGCTCGGCGGCGACATCCGTCCGATCGGCGAGGCCGGCAATGCGCGCGCATCGTCCGCCGCAACGGCCACGGCGCGCCGCGACCCGCTCAAGGACGGCATTCCGACTCTGACCGAAACAGCGACCCCTGCGCTCGCCTCACAGCGCGCCTGAGCAAAACCGCGGCCCAAAACAAACGGGGGTGGCGCCCGATGGCACCACCCCCGTTTGACGAGACGACTGTCTGTTAGCGCTTGCTTACGCCGCGAGACGCTTCTCGAGTTCAGCCTTGATGCTGGCCAGCCGCGGCGGCAGCTTATCGGCCAGCTTGTCGAACAACTCGGCGTGGAGCTTGAATTCCTGCTCCCAGGCCGCCTTGTCGATGCTCGCCACGCGCTCGAACTGGGCGCGCGAGAAATCGATGCCGGTCCAGTTCATGTCTTCATAGCGCGGGGTGGTGCCGAACACATGCTCGGTGCCGCCGGCCTTGCCTTCGATGCGTCCGAGCATCCATTGCAGGGCACGCATGTTGTCGCCGAAGCCCGGCCAGACGAACTTGCCGTTTTCATCGGTGCGGAACCAGTTCACGCAGAAAATGCCGGGCAGCTTGGCGCCAGCCGCTTGCAGGCGATGACCGAGGTCGAGCCAATGCGCGAAGTAATCGCCCATGTGGTAGCCGCAGAACGGCAGCATCGCGAACGGGTCGCGGCGCACCACGCCTTGCGCGCCAGCGGCGGCGGCGGTGGTTTCCGAGCCCATGGTCGCAGCCATGTAGACGCCTTCTTCCCACGAGCGCGCTTCGGTGACGAGCGGCACGGTGGTCGAACGGCGACCGCCGAAGATGAAGGCATCGATCGCGACGCCGGCCGGATCATTCCATTGCGGATCGATCGACGGGCATTGCGCGGCCGCGACCGTGAAGCGCGAATTCGGATGCGCGGCCTTGCGACCGGCCTTGCCGTCTTCGGGCGTCCAGTCCTTGCCTTGCCAGTCGATGGCGTGCGCGGGCGCTTCGCTCAGGCCTTCCCACCAGACATCGCCGTCGTCGGTCAGGGCGACATTGGTGAAGATGACGTTTTCGTTCAGGGTCGCGATGCAATTCGGATTGGTCTTGACGCCGGTGCCCGGCGCCACGCCGAAGAAGCCGGCTTCCGGGTTGATCGCGTACAAACGGCCATCGCTATGCGGCTTGATCCAGGCGATGTCGTCGCCGATGGTCGTGACCTTCCACCCATCGAAACCCTTGGGCGGGATCAGCATCGCGAAATTGGTCTTGCCGCAAGCCGACGGGAACGCCGCCGCGACGTGATAGGTCTTGCCCTCGGGCGAAGTCACGCCGAGGATCAGCATGTGTTCGGCGAGCCAGCCGATGCCGCCGTCGAGCACATCCTGGCGGCCCATGTTGGACGCGATGCGCAGCGCGAAGCATTTCTTGCCCAGCAGCGCATTGCCGCCGTAGCCCGAACCGAAGGACCAGATTTCACGGGTCTCGGGGAAATGCACGATGTACTTGGTGGCATTGCAGGGCCACGACACATCCTTCTCGCCTTCGGCCAGCGGCTTGCCGACGGTGTGCACGCAAGGCACGAAATGGCCGTCTTCGCCGAGCACGTCGTAAACCGCCTTCCCCATGCGGGTCATGATGCGCATGTTGGCGACGACGTAGGGGCTGTCGGAAATTTCGATGCCGACATGGGCGATGTGCGAACCGAGCGGGCCCATCGAGAACGGGATCACGTACATCGTGCGGCCGCGCATGCAGCCGTCGAACAAGCCATTCAGCGTGGTGCGCATTTCAGCCGGGGCGACCCAGTTGTTGGTCGGGCCGGCGTCTTCCTTCTTTTCCGCACAGATATAGGTGCGGTCTTCGACGCGCGCGACGTCCGACGGATCGGAGCACGCGAGGTAGCTGTTTTTGCGCTTGGCGGGGTTGAGCTTCTTGAGCGTTCCGGCCTTCACCATTTCGCCGCACAAGCGGTCGTACTCTTCTTGCGATCCGTCGGCCCAGTAGACCGCGTCGGGTTTGGTCAGCGCAGCGATCTCGCGCACCCAGGCAATGAGTTTTTGGTTTTTGATGTAGGTCGGAACAGCGATTTGATCTACGCTGCCGATGTAGGGATGGTTCATCGATTTCTCCGTGGCGAATCCGCCGTCGGAGTCTCGTCCTCGCGGACACCGACGGTCCATGCAGCGCGCTCGAGCGACTTCTGGTCGCGTCGCGGAACGCAGATCGGGATCGACGGCTCCGGACTATGGGCTGCTACCATCCGAGACGACGCGAACCGCCGCGATCAGCGGCCTGGGTCGACAGCCACAAGGGAAACCTTGGGTTGACGACTTCCGATTGCCGTTCACCGGCCCGTCCCGGAAAAGGCCGCCACTCTAGCATCTTTCAGGCGTCAAACTGAGCCCATGCGCATCGCCATCCTTGATGATTACCAAGATTCCGTGAGGCATTTGGCATGTTTTGCGGCGCTTGCTACACATGAAGTCAAAGTGTTCACCAACACGGTCAAAGGACTCGGCCAATTGGCGGTGCGGCTGCGCGATGCCGACGCCCTGGTCCTGATCCGTGAGCGCACGCAAATCACCCGCGCTTTACTCGACAAATTGCCGCAATTGCAGGTCATTGCGCAGACCGGCCGCCTGGGCCGCGACGCGCAAGGCCGGCCGCAAGCGCCGCACCTCGACCTCGACGCTTGCACCGCACATGGCGTCGCCGTTCTCGAAGGCAGTGGTGACCCGACCGCGCCCGCCGAACTGACCTGGGCCTTGATTCTTGCAGCGCAGCGACGCCTGCCCCAATACGCGATGCGTCTGATTCATGGTGCGTGGCAACAATCGGGGCTCAAAGGCGCCAACATGCCGCCCAACCATGGCCTGGGCCGTGTGCTCAAAGGCAGCACGCTCGGCATCTGGGGCTACGGCAAGATCGGCCGCCTGGTCGCGGGCTACGGCCGCGCCTTCGGCATGCACGTCATGGTCTGGGGCCGCGAAGCCTCGCGCGCGGCCGCCACGCAAGACGGCTTCGAACTCGCGCCTTCGCGCGAAGCCTTGTTCGAGCACAGCGATGTACTGAGCTTGCATCTGCGCCTCAACGACGCGACCCGCGGCATCGTGCGCTATGAAGACCTTGCGCGCATGAAGCCCACCGCGCTGCTCGTGAATACCAGCCGCGCCGAATTGTTCGAATCGACCGACGTCCTGGTGCGCGCCCTCAACCATGGCCGCCCGGGTTTCGCCGCGCTCGATGTCTTCGAGTCCGAGCCGATTCTGCAAGGCCATCCTTTGCTGCGGCTCGAAAACACCTTGTGCACGCCGCACCTCGGGTATGTCGAACTCTCGAGCTACGAGCATTACTTCGGGACCGCGTTCGCCAACCTCGAAGCCTATGCAAGCGGCGACCTGCACGCCGTCGTCAATCCCGAAGCTTTTGCACACCGGACCGCCTCATGAACACCGATGCCTGGCAAGTCTTGGCGCCCGCGATCGAAACCGCCCCGATCGCAATCGTCGCCGTCAACCATGAATTGCGTTATTGCTTGTGGAATGCGGCGGCGGTCGAGCTGACCGGCATCCCGACCGAAGACGCGATCGGCCGACGCCCCGGCGAATTGCTCGGTGCGCATGTCGGTAATCCGGTCGAACAGGCGTGCGCCGACATCCTCGCCTCGGGCACCGCGCCCGAGCACATCCTGACCTACCGCTGGCCCGGCCCCAAGACGCCCGACGTGCGCGTGCACCGCAGTGCGGTACGCGATGCCAATGGCCAGGTGATCGGCGCCATCGTCCACATCGTCGATGTGACCGACGAGTTGCGCAATGCCGATGCGCTCGACCGTTCCGAAAAACTCATCCGCGCGATGTTCGACCAGGCTCCGGTCGGCATCGCCCTGGTGACGCCCGCGGCTGTGCTGCGCGCCAACCCGACGCTCGAACGCCTGCTCGGCTACTTCCAACTGGTCCTTGGCGCGGGTCTTCTGCCAGTTCCCGACGCCACCGACCGGCTCGTAACTCCATCCCTCGCCTGCCTTGTAAATCAGCGGGGCGGGGCAAAGCTGGGGAAAGGCAAGCAGCCCAGCCAGCAGCAGCGCCACGCGGAAAGTAGATCGGAAGAGCGTCGTGT